>DASQGG010000172.1 GCA_035632695.1 Thermoplasmata archaeon | reverse complement strand
GGGAGCGCGTCCTCCCGCCCCGCGGCGACTGGCTTCCCCTCCTGGGTCTCGGGTTCCTGGGCTTCACGGGCTACCACCTGTTTTTGAACCTCGGGGAGTCGAACCCGGACGTGACCGCGGGCACGGCCGCCCTGATCATCGCCTCGGATCCCGCGTTCATCGCCCTCCTTGCGGTGCCCCTGCTCCGGCAGCGGCTCACGGGCCTCCGGTCCGTGGGCATCGCGATCGCGTTCGCGGGGCTCGCGGTCATGATCCTGTTCGCGAGCGAGGCGAGCACCCTGCACTTCGCGCTCTCCGTAGGCGCCCTGGAGGTCGTCCCCTCCGTCGTCTTCACGGCGATCTATCTGGTCCTGGGGAGGCGGTACCTGTCTCGATATCGGCCCTTCGTGTTCGTCGCGTACACGATTCTCCTCGGGACCGTGCTCACGCTGCCGATCCTGGTCGCGGTCTGGCCCACGTTCGTCCACGACCTGGCGACGCTGACCTGGGCCGGGCTCCTGCCCGTCCTCTTCCTCTCGGTGTGCCCCACGTTCATCGGCTACAGCCTGTGGTTCCGCGCCGTGGAGCGTATGCCCGCCGCCGCGGCGGGAGCTTGGCTCTACGTGAGCACGCTGATCGCAGTCACCGGAGGGATCGTGCTCCTGGGTGAACCGGCCACCGAATCCATGATCATCGGAGGAGCCATGGTCATCGGCGGTGTGGTCGTCGCCCAGCATTTGGGCCGCCGCGCCGCCACGGAACGGCCGTCGACGGGCTGAGGGCAAGGCCTTTACTACCCGCGCCGTGGTCGCGCGACACGCCATGTGGACGACCCGGCGGGCGACGCCCGCGGATGTGCCCGCGCTCCGCGAGCTCTGTCTGGCCGCCGTGGGCACGGACGACTACGTCCCCCACTTCCTGGACCGCTTCGTCCGGGACGCGACCACCCTCGTCGCGACGGACGTTGCGCGGATCGTCGGGATGATGGTGGCGGACGACACGCCCGACGGTGGCGTGTGGCTCCGCGCGGCTCGCACCCATCCCGAGGTCCGCCGACGCGGCGTCGCCACGGCCCTGAACCGCGCATGCGAGGACATCGCCCGACTTCGAGGCCGCGCCTGCCTTCGTCTTTGGGCGGAGGCCCGCAACACGGCGAGTGTGGAAGCCGCGCGGCGATGTGGGTTCCGGGACCGCGCCCGGTTCACGCGCATGCGAATCCGTGCGGCTCCCACGGCACTCGAGGTGTCGCTCGAACCCCTCGACCCCGAGCGCGACGGTCCCTTGCTCGAGACGTCTCCGTTCCTCCGGCGGAGCTCCGGCTATGTGTTCCATGATTTCTACTTCATTCCCCTGACCCGTGCGAATGCCCGCTGGCTGGCCGCGGCCGGCGCACTCTGGCGGTTCGGGCCGAACGCGGTCGCGATTTCCGAGGACTTCGAGGACTTGCGGGGCAAGGACCTCCAGGTCCAGCTCCTCGCGGGCGATGCCGCCACGGTCCTACGAGCGGCCCCCGCGGTAGCCCGCGCTCGCGGCGCGGATCGGGTTGAATCCTTCCTCCCGCACGAGCCGGAGCTCCTGGACACCGCGAAGGCCGTCGGGTTCGAGCCCATGGAGTGGGGCCAGGAGGCCATCCTCCTGGAGAAGCGATTGGTCCCCTAGGGCTCGCGCCGGCTGCCATCCGCCGCTGCGATCGCGTTCGGCCGCAGCACGGCGACCTGGGTCGCGCCCGGGCTATGGCCCGCCCAAACGACAAGGGCGGCGGAGGCCACGGCCGCGAGGAGGACCACGGTGGGGATTATCCCGAGGATGAACTGGACCTCGGGCTGCGGAAGGATGCCCGACTGCACCGCGAATAGGACGAGCACGACATCGGTCATCCCGCGGGCCATGGAGGCGTACACGGCGCGGGTGTCGCGCGGGTACAACGCGAGCCCCCAACCGAGCGCGGCCGTGGTGGGCAACCGGCCCAGGAGGAAGACCGCGACCAGAAGGACCGAGACAAGGATGGAGCCTGTTCCCCCCCACTCCGACGCGAGCAGGAGTCCCAGGTAGATGAAGAAGAACGTCCGCAGGGCGAAGGTAATCTCGGACTGGAAGTTCCGCAGGGACATCGCTGACGGGGACGCGGTAGACCCGTTCGAGGGTCGGGGGCCGTCCGTGGCCTCCACGAAGCAGCTGAGCTCCCGGAGCACATCGTCCGGTGACGGGGGTCTCGACGCCGCGCCTGCGGCCGCCTTCTTGGTCGATTGCGATTTGCGCTCGATCCCGACGACGAGTCCCAGGACGAAGACCGCCAGCGCGCCGTTCTGGGCAAGGAATCCCTGGGCGGCCGCGTACACGACGATCGCGAGTCCCAGGGTCGCCATGGACACGAACCGCTGCTGGGCGAGCCGATCCACGACCCGCCCCCACCCGAAGCCGAGGACGACGCCCAAGCCGATCGCCTCCCCCACTTGGGCGAGGTACGGGACGAGAAAGAAGTTGCCGGGCGAGCCGTACCATTCGAGGACCAGGAGGACGCCAATCACCGCGATCACGTTCGTCAGCACGCCCTCGAGCACGATGGCGTTCTCGGCGCGAGGGTCCAGATGCATGCGCGGGGCGAAGCTCAGGGCGACGGATGCGCTCGGCCCGGAGAACGCCATGGCCACGACGAGCGCCGTGGTCTCGGAGATCGCGAAGAATCGCGTGAGGAGGAACCAGATGAGGAAGGCGGTGAGGCCCATGGCGATTAAACCGTGGGCGACGATGGCGGGCACGCTCCGCCCCGAGTCCCGAAGGCGGAGCGACAGCCCGCCCTCGAACAGGATGAAGGCGATGGTCAGCTGCGTGAACAGGGGGAGGAGCGGGGCGAGAGACTGCAGGAGCCCAGGCCCGAACGGAGCGAAGGGGATCAGGCTGAGACCGAATCCGAGGAGCATCAAGAGGATGAAGTCCGGAACCCGGTACTTCTGGAAGACCAGCGAGGCCGCGAACCCTACCAGGAGCAGGGTGCCTGCCACGAGCAGGGAAACCCAGGTGTCCACCATCCCGGAAACCATCGATTTAGGCTACTTGAAATATTCGGTCTCGAAAATCGCCGGCGACAGATTTGCCCGTCTAGCGGATCCGCTCGAGCTGGAACGAGCCGATCAGGATGGCCTTGTTCGTGAACTTGTACGGGACCCAGTCCCTCGTCTGGACCTCGCTCAGGCCGGCGACCTGCATCTGGGTCTTCTGCTTGTCCTGGCGGAAGGGGAGTGCGCC
>DASQGG010000171.1 GCA_035632695.1 Thermoplasmata archaeon | reverse complement strand
CCAGCCCAAGTGCTTCTACATCCTCCAGCGGCTCCGCAAGGAGTGCGAGATCGCCGTGTGGCATGACGACCAGCAGGGGACGGCGACGATCAACGTGGCCGGCGTGATCAACGCCCTCAAAGTGGTCGGGAAGAAGATGGCCGAAGCCCGCATCACCCTCGTCGGGTCAGGCGCCTCGAACATCCGCACGGCGAAGGTCCTCTTGGACGCGGGCGCGAGCGCGAAGAACCTCATCCTTGTCGACTCGAAAGGAATCATCTGCAAGCACCGCAAGGACCTTGAGGCGTCCGCGAAGGACTACGTGGAGAAGTGGGAGCTCGCCCAGATCACGAACGCCGAGGACCGTCACGGCGGGATCCCCGAAGGCATGAAGGATGCTGACGTCGTCATCGCGGCGTCGAAGTCCGAGCCGGGCATGATCAAGAAGGAATGGGTCGCCTCCATGGCCGACGACGCGATCATCTTCGCCATCGCGAACCCCCTCCCGGAGATCTGGCCCTGGGAGGCCCAAGAGGCCGGTGCGCGGATCATCGCAACGGGCCGCAGCGACTTCCCCAACCAGGTCAACAACAGCCTGGGCTTCCCCGGCATCTTCCGCGGCACGCTGGACGTGCGCGCGAGGACGATCACGGACGAGATGTGCATCGCCGCTGCCACGGAGCTCGCGAGGTTCCAGGAGGAGCGCGGCCTGGACGAGGAGCACATCGTGCCCACCATGGACGACCTCGAAGTCTTTGTGAGCGAGGCCGTCGCGGTCGCGATGAAGGCCCAGGAGCAGGGGGTCGCCCGCGTGAAGCGGACCCGCCAGGACCTCCACGACACCGCGTACGCCTTGATCAAGAGGGCCCAAGACGAGACGCGCACCCTGATGCAAGACGGCTACATCCGCGCGCCGCCCGTGTGAGTCGCCCCCGTTCGGAAACCCCGAATCGCTCGCCCGCGTCCGGGCCACCGGGCGAGCGACGCTTCCATGCTGTCGAGCCCCTCGCCTGATCAGTGCACCCTCGCGGCGAGCGCGTCCTGAACGCCCGCCGTGCGGATTTCGTGGCGCCGAGTGCTCAGGTGTAGGCTTCCTCGCCGTGCTCGCTGAGATCGAGACCGGCTTCCTCTTCCTGGGGGCTAACGCGCAAGGGAGTGAAGAGGTTGATGAGCTTCAGGAGCGCGAAGGAGCCGAAGAACGAGAACGCCGCGACGACCGCCACGCCGAGCGCCTCAACCCCGACCCGACCGGGATCCCCAAAGAACAGGCCGTTCCCGCCGGCCGCGTTGATTTCGAGGGTGGCGAACAGTCCCGTGGCAATCATGCCCCAGATGGCGCCCATCCCGTGACACGCGAAGACGTCCAGGGAGTCGTCGAGATGCGTTCGGGCCCGCCAGTTCGAGACGAGATTCGAGGCGATCCCCGCGCCCATGCCGATGATCAGGCTGGCCCAGGGGGCCACGTATCCCGATGCAGGAGTGATGGCGACCATGCCGGCCACGGCTCCGACGGAAATCCCCACCGCGGAGGGCTTTCCGTTCCGGAACCAGTCCACCATCATCCAGGTTACCGCGGACGCCGAGGCCGAGAGGTTCGTGACGACGAGGGCGTTGATGGCCACATTGTCCGCGGCGAGGGCACTCCCGCCGTTGAATCCGAACCAACCGAACCACAGAATCGCGGCGCCGAGGATTACGAAGGGGATGTTGTTCGGACGTGGGTTGTGGTTGCCTTCGACGTCCTTGCGCCGTCCGATGACCAGCGCTGCGGCGATGGCCGAGAGCCCTGCGGAAACATGGACCACGAGGCCGCCCGCGAAATCCAAGACGCCGAGTCCCCGAAGCCAGCCCCCGTCGCCCCAGACCCAGTGGGCAATCGGAGCGTAGATGAACGTCGCCCAGAGGATGATGAAGATGAGCAACGCTTTGAAGCGGATTCGCTCCGCGAACGCGCCGATGATGAGCGCGGGCGTGATCGCGGCGAACTTGAGCTGGAAGGCGAAAAAGAGGAGGCTCGGGATGAGTGCCGAATAGAACCCGGCTGTGTTCGCGTCGATGCCGATCAGGAAGACGTTGTTCAGGTTCCCGATGAGACCGAACCCCGCGTCGTTGGAGAACGCGAGGCTGTAACCCCACAGAGCCCACACGAGGCTCACGACAGCGAAGATGATCATGCACTGGACGATCGTGGACACGAGGTTCTTACGGCGCACCAAGCCGCCGTAGAAGAAGCCCAAGGCAGGCGTCATCAGCATGACGAGGCCGGTTGCGGCGAGCACCCAAGCAACGTCTCCAGTGTCAAACACGGCCATGGTGTCCCTCCTCCCGAGTCTCGACGTTCGGGAGAATGCCGCGGGATGGCCACAATCCTAGATTTAAGTGTTCCTAAGAAAGAGGCGAAGGGAACGGACGTGTATATACGAAACGGACCCAGAGATGGGAAGGTCCCGAGCGACTCGGCGCGCCTTCGCCGCGTGGGATGCCCTCAATGGATTTATGGCCGCGACCTCCCATGACGGCGGCATGACCTCAGTGGAGGAGGTCAAGAAGCGCAACGAAGCCAGACTGATGAAGACGCCGGGCGTCGTCGGCGTGGGCATCGGCAGGTCGGGCGGGAAGACCGTGATCCGCGTGTACGTCGCGAAGGACAGCCCGAAGGTCCGCAAGGCTGTGCCGCGCATGCTCGAGAACGTCCCGGTCGAGGTCGTCGTCTCTGGGCCGTTCAAGGCGCTCTAGGAGGGATGCGATGAGGCCCGAAGAGGCAAAGGCGGTCTGCGAAGCCCAGTACCTCGGCATCGAAACGGAAGGCGTCACGGCGAACGTCCACCCGAACGTCGTGGGCGTGGGAATCGGAAGGAAGCGCGTCCGCGGCGTGGTCACGGAGGATGTCGCGGTCAAGGTGTACGTCAAGGAGAAGCTCCACCCCCTCCTCGTCAAGGACGGCGAGGTCATCCCGGACGAGATCGAGGGCGTGCCCACGGACATCGAGCAGTCCGGCGAGTTCTCGATCTGGCGGCCCATCCCGCCCATCTACCACCGGAAGGTGCGGCCGGCCATGGGAGGCCTGTCGATCGGCCATTACGCGATCACGGCGGGCACCCTGGGTTGCCTTGTGAAACGCGGGCAGGACACACTGATCCTGAGCAACAACCACGTCCTCGCGAACGAGAACCGCGGCGTCGAGGGCGACCCGATCCTGCAGCCGGGGCGGTACGACGGCGGCAAAGAGGACAGGGACGTGATCGCGAGGCTCGCCTCGTTCGTCAAGGTGCAGGCGGAGGAGACGAACACGGTGGACGCGGCGCTCGCCCTGCCCTACGACGCGAGGGACGTGACTCCGGAGATCCTGAACATCGGCCGCGTCCGCGGCACGCGCGCGGCAGACCTCGAGGAGAAGGTGATGAAGAGCGGCCGCACGACCCGCGTGACGAACGGCGTGGTCCGGGACGTGAGCGCCACCCTGCGCGTCGGCTATTCCGCGGGTTCCTTCCTGTTCACGGACCAGATGATCATCCAGGGCGACAAGGGCTCGTTCAGCGCGGGCGGCGATTCCGGCGCGCTCATTATGGACTACCAGGGAAACGCCGTGGGCTTGCTCTTCGCTGGCTCGCCCTTCTTCACCGTGGCGAACAAGGTCGCGAACGTCCAGACCGCCCTGGACGTCAAGGTCCTCTAGCCGCCGGGACGGCTGACCACCGGGCGAGCGTGGATTGCGGCGCGGCTCGGTCCGAGAGGTTCGACAGACGCACGCCGACGAGACGCACCTTGCGGCCGGTGACTAGGACTTCCTTGAGGAGGACCTGGCTGAGGACGAGAATCGGTTCGAGCTCGGTCGTGTGGACCTTCAGGCTGCGGGACCGCGTATGGACTTCGAAGTCGGAGAATTTCACCTTGAGGGAGACCGTGCGGTACGCGTAGTGCTCCTCGACGAGCTGGACGTGCAGGGAGCGCGCGAGGTCCTCGACCTCGGGCCAGATCTCCTCGTACAGCTGCAGATCCCGCGCGAACGTGGTCTCCGTGCTGATGGACTCCGGCGGTCCCGTGGGCACGACGACCTCCCCGGAGTCGCGACCGAAGGCGACGTCGTGCACGTATTCGCCGAATCCGCCGAGGGTCTCCACGAGGTCCTCCCGGGGCAGCGCCTGCACGTCGGCGATGGTCTCCAATCCCATCTCCTGGAGCCGTTCCGCGGTCTTGGGGCCCACCCCGTAGACCTTGCGAAGCGAGATGGGCGCGAGGAACGCGACCACCTGGTCCGGCGGGACCACGGTCAGGCCGTCCGGCTTCTGGAAATCGGAGGCAATCTTGGCCACGGCCTTGCTGGGGGCGACGCCCACGGAGCAGCTCAGGCGGTGCTCGGTCCGAACCGCGGCCTTGATCTCCTTGGCCAGGTCCGTGGCCTTCCGGAAATCCCCGCCCGTGCGGTCCGTGAGGTCGAGGTAGCCCTCCTCGATACCGCTGGGCTCGAGTCGGTCCGCGTAGCGTCGCAGGGTCGCCATGATCTCCTGGGACGCCGTCATGTACAGGGAGAAGTGGGGCAGGACGAAGACGGCCTCCGGACAGAGACGCAGGGCCTGGACGCAGGGCATCGCGGAATGGACACCGAAGCGGCGTGCCTCGTAGCTCGCGGTCAGGACGACGCCGCGCATGTGCCCCTCGCGCGGGTCCGGACCGACGACCACGGGCTTGCCCGCGAGCTCCGGGTGCTCCCGGATCTCCACGGAGGCGTAGAACGCGTCCATGTCCACATGGAGGATCACCCGCTGGCCGGTCTCCGGATCCGACGCCATCCGCAGCGGTCATGGGGCGAGCGGCCACAAAAGCCTTCGCGGGGGGCAGCCGCATCCGTTACATGAAGCCGAAGAAGGACTGCGCGGCGATGAACAGGTAGTTGTAGATCCAGAAGGCGAGGACGCCCGTGAGGAGGACAATGGCCAGGGCCACGAGGACCCCCGCCGAGATGGAACGCGGGGCGGTCATCTTGGCCACGTCGCCCTCGGGCTCCAGGATGTACATGTACCAGATGACCCGCGCGTAATAGTACACGGAGAGTGCGCTGTTGAGAACGCCCGCGATCGCGAGGACGACGTACCAGGGGCTGAAGGTCATCGCGCTGACCGCGCTCGAGAACAGGAAGAACTTGCTGAAGAAGCCGCCGAGGGGCGGGATGCCCGCGAGGCTCAGCAGGAAGATCGTCATGGCGAGCGCCATGAACGGCATCCTCCGGCTGAGGCCGCGATACGCGTCCATGTCGTCCGCGATGCCCCGGGACTGGGTGCCCGCCACGACGAGGAACGCGCCGCCCTTCATCGCGGCGTATGTGAAGACATGGAAGAGCGCGCCCAGGAGCGCGGCCGTGGCCACGGTGGTGGCCGCAGCGATCGTGGCCAGGCTCACCGTGGGGTTCCCCGTGCGTGCGTTGATGGCCACCGCGCCGACGGGCAGCGCGATCAGGATGTAGCCCACCTGGGCGATGCTCGAGTACGCCAGCATGCGCTTCACGCTGCGTTGGGGAATCGCCAGCACGTTGCCCAGGGTCATGGTCGCGATAGCGAGGACCGAGATCGCGACGACCCAGTCCACCTGCACGCTGAGGAGACCGGTCAGGAAGACCTTGATGAGCGCAACGACGCCGACCATCTTGGATCCCGCAGCCAGGAACGTGCTGATCGTCGTCGGGGAACCCTGGTATACGTCCGGGGCCCACATGTGGAAGGGGACCACCGCGGCCTTGAATCCGAAGCCCGCGACCAGGAGGACGAGGGCGACGATCAAGGGAGGCTCCATGCCCGGAATCACGGCGACGTTGAGGCCGTACTGGAGCTTCGTGAGATCCAGCGTCGGGCCGATTGCGGTGGAGCCCGCCACTCCGTAGACCAGCGAGATCCCGAAGAGGATGATCGCGGAGCTGATGGCCCCGATGATGAAGAACTTCACCGCAGCTTCCGTGGACTCCTTGTCCTTCTTCCGAAACGCCACGAGGGCGAACGTGCTCATGCTTGAGGTCTCGAAGGCCAGAAAGAGGACGAAGAGGTCCATCGCCGCGGCGGTGAACATCATGCCGACGACGGCCAGGAGCATGAGGCCGTAGTACTCGCCCTGGTGCGGCTCGTCCGCATGGATGAACCCCCGGGAGGCGAGGATGGCCAGGAAGGCGATCAGGAGGAAGACCAGGTGGAAGAGGAGGGCGAACGCGTCCACCTTGAGCTTGAGGTCCGACGTGAAGTCCCCCTGCGTCCCGATCGGCGACGGCCACAGCTGGAGGCCGAGGAGGGTCGTCAGGCCCAGGCCCATCATGTCCAGCGTGATCACGAGGGCGGCGAGCGTGCCGGCGAGGGCCAGGGCCCAGAGGTACGCGGGCTTCTTCCCCCACGCGAAGCCGAGGACGATCGAGGCGAAGCCCACCACGACCAGGATCGTCTCGGGGAGGAAGACGAGGTAGTTCGCCATGCTCCGCCCTCCCTAGATCAGCCCCGTGAGCAGATGGAACGCCCAGGGCGTGATGAGCTGGTAAATCACGATGGGCACGATGCCGAAGATGGCGAACGTGACCGCAAGCACCGACAGGGGGAGGGTCTCGTGCTTCCCCATGTCGGGGTACTTCTCCCACTTCGGGTTCAAGGGACCGAAGAGGGAGCGCTGCATCGCGAAGATGTAGTACGCGGCGGTGAACACGACGGTCAGGATGGGGACGAGGACCCAAAGGCCGAACGCGGCGTAGACGCCCACGAAGACCCCGTACTCCGCGGCGAAACCGACGAGGCCCGGGAGGCCCAGGGAGGCCATGAAGGAGACCATCATGAACGTCGCGGTCCGCGGGGCCACCTTGGCGATCCCGCCGAGGTCCGAGATGTTCCGCGTTCCGATCTTGTGGCCGATGGAGCCCGACACCATGAAGAGGGCCGCGGACACGAGGCCGTGCGCGAAGAGCTGGAAGACCGCGCCGCTGAAGCCCAGCACGGCGCCCGCCAGGAGGGGCGAGCCGGGCGGGAGGTGCGAGAACGCGTACACGCCCGCGGCGATGCCCAGGGTGACGAACCCCATGTGGCTGACGCTCGAGAACGCGACCATGCGCTTCAGGTCGTTCTGCACGAGGCAGACCACGGCACCGTAGAGGATGGAGACGACGCCCACGGCGGCCAGGAGCCACCACATGTCCGCCGCGGCCTTCGGGATCATCTCCACGTTGAAGCGGATGAGGCCGTACCCGCCGAGCTTGAGCAGGATGCCCGCCAGGATCACGGAGCCGCCCGTGGGCGCCTCGACGTGGGCGTCCGGCAGCCACGTATGCAGGGGGAACGTCGGGAGCTTCGTGCCGAAGGCCACGAGCATGGCGACGAACATGAGGTCGCCGATCGCGCCGATGGGGACCGAGCTCGTCGCGATGATCTGCCGCATGTCAAACGTGCCCGTGTAGAACACGAGGGCAAACACGGCCACGAGGAGCGGCAAGCTCGCCAGGAACGTGTACATGAAGAACTTGATGGCCGCGTACTTCCGACGCGGGCCGCCCCACACCGCGATGATGAAGTACATGGGGACCAGCTGGACCTCCCAGAACACGAGGAACTGGAACAGGTCCAGGGAGAGGAAGATCCCGTTCACCGTGCACTCGAGGAGGAGGAACATGGCGAAGAACTCGGGGACACGGTGGTGCTCGTCCCAGCTGAAGGCCAGGGCGAGAGGCGTGAGGAGCGTGTTCAGGAAGATCAAGACGGCGGAGAGCTCGTCCGCACCGACCAGGTAGTGCACGCTGAGCTGGGAGGTGATCTGCGCCCAGGTGAGCTGCTCCCCGGCGTAGTAGGACAGCCCCCCGATCGTCTCCTTGCGGAGCACGACATCCGCGGGCATCAGGAAGCCCGCAAGGAGGAGGGAACCCAAACCCAGCGTCACGAGGCTCGTGGCCACGGCGATCCCCTTGGCGGCACGGACCGAGGACCCGAACGCGTAGGTGAGGACGGCTCCCACGAGGGGCACGAAGATGATGTAGGTCAGGAGAGGGAACGCGACGTCCATCTCACGGCACCCCCAGGAGCCACGGGAGGCTGTGGACCGTGTACGTCTGGATGACGGACAGGAACGCGAACGGGAGCAGGCCTACCGCGAAGATCAGGACGACGAGGACGCCGTACGAGAGACGCTCCCAGGGCATCAGGTCGTGGACGTGCTCGAAGTCCTTCGGCGGTTCGCCGAACAGGATCCGTTGCATCGTGTACACGTAGTAGGCAGCGGTGACCACGATGGAGACCATGGGGACGAGCACCAGGGCGCGCGTCGCGCCCATGGACTGGGAGCTGTACGTCCCGAGGAAGACCATGAACTCGGACCAGAACGAGTTGAGGCCCGGCAGGCCCAGGGAGGCGAAGAACCCGATGGCCAGGATCAGGGAGAACTGGGGCATCACCTTGGCGAGGCCCTGGAGCTTCGGGATGTCCCGCGTGCCCGTGGCGTGCTTCACGGATCCGGCGAGCATGAACAGGACCGCCGTGATCAGGCCGTGGTTGAACATCTGGAAGATGCCGCCCTCCACGCCGATCGTGGTCAGCGTGGCGGCGCCCAGCGTCACGAAGCCCATGTGGCCTACCGAGCTGTACGCGATGAGCCGCTTCAGATCGGTCTGGTGCAGGCACACGAACGCGGCGTAGATCATGGAGACGATGCCGAGCACCGCGACGACCCACCAAAGGTCGCGCATGGCATCCGGGAACATCCCCAGGTCGATGCGGAAGATGCCATAGCCTCCCATCTTCAGGAGGACGCCGGCCAGGAGCACGGAGCCGCCCGTGGGCGCCTCGACGTGGGCGTCCGGCAGCCAGGTGTGGAACGGGAACGAGGGCAGCTTCACGAGGAAGCCGAACAGGAACCCGAGCATCACGGGGATCTGGGTCGCGAGGGGCATGTACGCGAGGGCGCCGTTCACGGCATGGCGGCGCGCCGCCTCGAGGAACACGGTCATGTCGAACGTCCGCAGGGAGCTCCCCGTCACCGCGAGATTGGCCGCCTCGCTGTACGTCCAATACAGGGTGAACACGGAGAGGAGCATGACCACGTAGCCGACGTGCGTGTACACGAAGAACTTCATCGCCGCGTAGCGGCGGTTCGGGCCGCCCCAGATCCCGATCAGGATGAACATGGGGATCAGGACGAGCTCCCAGAAGATCAGGAACAGGAAGAAGTCCAGGGCCATGAAGACGCCCGTGAGGCTCATTTCGAGGAAGAGCAGGAGGGCGAAGAACTCCCGCGGGCGGTGCTCCTCGTCCCAGTGGAAGACGATCGCGAGCGTGGTCAGGAGCGGGGTCAGCCACGCGAGCGGGACGCTCAGCCCGTCGAAGCCCAGGATGTAGTTCAGGCCCGCCTGCGGCACCCAGGTCGAACGCTCCAGGTACGAGACGGGCTCGCCCGTCCATCCGGGCTGGGCGATCGCCGCCACGCGGGGCCCAAGGATCGACGAGAGATCGAGCCAGAACGACGCCAGGATGAGCGTGAGCAGGACGAGCTGGGCGAGGCTGAACGCGAGGGCCACCCATTTGGCGACCCGCTGGGTCGTCCCCACGGCCCAGGTCACGACGAACCCGACGAACGGGATGACCAGGAGGAGGGTCAGCCAGTAGCTCACCTCATCCCCCCCTCAGCCGGAGATACCAGCCGATGCCGAAGATCAGCGCGATCACGAGCGCGATGCCGAAGACGACCACCCAGGCATAGCTCTGGACCTGCCCCGTCTGGCGCTGACGCAGCCGCAGCCCCGATCGGACGGTCTCCTTGCTCACGAGGTTCACCGCGCCGTCGACGACCTTGCGGTCGAAGTAGTCCGAGCCCGCCGCGGTGACGAGGCTCCCCTTCCCGACCCCGTTCACGATGCCGTCAATGACCCGCCGGTCGAACCAGTCCAAGGCCGCCGCAAAGCCCCAGTACACCCGGGCACCGAACGCATCGTACACGTTGTCGATCCAGTACCGGTTCGAGAGCATCTTGTGGACGAAGGCGCCGCCGGGGGAGCGGGTGAAGCGCTCCGCGGGGATGCGCTTCGTGTCGTACACGGCCCACGCCAGGACGAGACCCGCCAGCGCGGCCCCGAGGGAGATCCCTTCAAGGGCGTAGTCCGTGATCGGTACGCCGATGAGCGGCAGCTGATACGAGGCCTTGTCGAAGAAGATCAGGTTCCCGAACCCGCCCATCGCGTACACGGACAGGCCGGAGATCAGCGTGAAGGCGCCCAGGATGATCAACGGGACGGTCATCGTGCGCGGGGACTCGTGCGGGTGGGCCTCGCCTCGGTACTCGCCGCGGAACGTCATGAACCAGAGGCGGAACGCGTAGAACGCGGTCAGGAACGCGGTGATCGTCCCCACCACCCACAGGCCCAAGAACAGGAGGTTGGTGGTGCCCGCCTCGAAGGTCGAGGAGAGGATCTCTCCCTTGGAGAAGAACCCGCTGAACGGCACGATCCCCGCGAGGGCGAGGCAGCCGAAGAGCATGGTCAGCGACGTGATGGGCATGTGCTTCCGCAACCCGCCCATCTGCCGCATGTCGTTCGTGTGGACGGCATGGATCACGCTGCCCGCGCAGAGGAAGAGGAGCGCCTTGAAGAACGCATGGTTGTACAGGTGGTAGAGGGCCGCGCTGTACCCGACGCTATCGGGCGCGCCCTCCGACAGGGTCACGTTGAGGATGTACGCCCCGGCCCCGAGGCCGAGGAACATGTACGCGAGCTGGGAGATCGTGGAGAAGGCGAGCACGCGTTTGATGTCGAAGTTGACCACGGCCATCGTCGCTGCAAAGATCGCCGTGAAGCCCCCGATACCGGCGATCACGTAGATCGCGAGCCACGGCGGGGTCACGCTCACGGCCGTGCCGTTGACCAGGATGCCTTGGAGCGGGACGAGGAAGATGAATGCCCGCGCGGTCAGGTACACGCCCGCCTTGACCATCGTGGCGGCATGGATGAGGGCGCTGACCGTGGTCGGGCCCTCCATGGCGTCGGGCAGCCAGGCGTGCAACGGGAACTGGGCCGACTTGCCCACGGCGCCGCCGAACAGGAGCAAGGGGATGAGAGTGAGGAGCTGCGGCGTGAGCACACCGCTCTGCCACAGGCTGGGCATCTTCTGCTGGATGTCGAGGAAGTTCACCGTCCCGAACACGTTCCAGATCACGAGCACGCCGACGAGGAACAGGACGTCCCCGACGCGCGTCACCAGGAAGGCCTTCTTCGCCGCCTTGGCGGCCTCGGGCTTGTGGTACCAGAAGCCGATGAGCAGGTACGAGCACAGGCCCATGATCTCCCAGAAGATGAGGAGCTGGAGAAAGTTGTCCGCGCTCACGGTCCCCAGCATGCCCAAGGAGAACAGGCTGACCTCCGCGTAGTACCGGGGCTTGCCCTCCTCCTCGTGCATGTAACCCAGGGAGTACACGAAGATCAGGAGGCAGAGGAACGAGACCAGGACGAGCATGAGCGCGCTCAAGTCGTCCACGAGGAACGAGATGTGGATGTTGCTCACGACGAAGCCGGTCG
>DASQGG010000170.1 GCA_035632695.1 Thermoplasmata archaeon | reverse complement strand
CCAGGAAGTAGAAGATCTGCGCGTAGCGGTGGCGGTGGGGCGGGGAATGCACGCCCGGCTCCATCTTCGCAATCCCCATGAGCATGAAGTTGCTGTCATTGGGCCCCATGATCTTCTTGTCCACGATGCCGGGTCCGATCCCCTTCTCCCATGGCTCCGCCGGCAGCCGGCGGACGGCCGCCTGTCGGTCCACAATCGTTTCCACAGTTCCGCCTCGGAACCCCCGAGCCCGTGGTTCTATTAGTAGGGCGATGATTACCTGTAACCTATGGCCTTCTGGCGGATTAGCGTCGACGTCCCCTCGGAGCCCCTCATCCGCGCGGGTCTCCTGCCGGCCGCCTTCTTCCGCCACAACACCTCCATCGAGATACTCCGGGTGTACGCGTTCCAGCCGCGGGAGCAGATGTTCCTGGTGCGCGTCACGCGCGCGGCCCGCCCCTGGACGGAGGCACAAATCGCTCGGCAACGCGAAGCCCTCCGCCGCCGCTACCGGCTCCGCGATTTCGAGGTTGTCGAGGTGGGGCCGGACGGGCGCACGTACGTGGCCCTGCTGCGCCAGGCGACGCCCGGCATCCTGGAGGACCTCTTGGAGGAGCTGGGTGCGGGCATTACGCCGATCCCACCGACCGTGGTGGGTCGGGAGCGGGCGGTACTCACGTTCGTCACAGACGAGGAGGCGGAGAAGGCGATTCTGGGACTCCTCGCGACCCTCCGCGTGCCGTTCGAGCTCAGGAGCCGGAGCCGGGTCCGACGGAGCGCGGCGGAGACCGGGGGAGACCTGACCGCCCGCCAGCGCGAGGTTCTGAGCCTGGCATGGAACCTGGGCTACTTCGACATCCCCGCACGGGTGGGCTTGGACAAAATCGCCTCCCTCACGGGGATGAGCCGGAACACGGTGAGCCAGCATCTCCGTCGAGGGCTGCGGCGGATTCTCCGCGAGCGGCTCGGCTGACTCGGTTTGGGATCCCCGAACAGAACGGTATGTATCCCTCCGTAGCTTACCGCACGAAGGGTTCTTGCCCCTGGCCCACATGAATGGATGGGCGCCTCGGATGATCCAGTTCTACACGCGGGAGTTTTTCGAGGAGATCGGGCGGCGGCTCAATGCGGACCCGGAGTGGGCGAAGGCCATGAAGGGTCACGACATGCGCGTGGTCTGCAGCGCGAGCGACAAGAAGCGGTCCTTCCTCATCGCGGTCGCGAACGGGAAGGTGTCAACCGCGGAGGCCACGACCGAGACGTCCGCGGACTACCGATTCGAGGGTCGGTACGCCGCCTGGGTGGACCTCTGCAAAGGGGCGGCGGAGATGGACCGGCTGATCCAGCAAGGGAAGATACGGCTCGCGGGCTCCATGACGGACGTCATGGGCCTCATGGGCCCTCTGAACCGGATTGTGATGACCGCGCGCAGCTTCCCCAAGGATTTCTGAGTCGCTCGCGTCCCCGCCGTCACCGATTGCACGGTCGGCGCAGAGGCCCTCGACCTGCCGCAGGAAAGGGTTATAGGCGTCAGCCGTGTAGGGCGGCCGCGCGAGGTCGGCAAGGTGCAACCGCACGCCTTCGGGTACGCTCGGGCCACGTCCGTCGCCGAGGCCGTCCGGCTTCTCCGGAAGAACGGAGATCGAGCCAAGATTCTCGCGGGCGGCCAGAGCCTCATACCCCTCATGAAACTGCGTCTCGCGAACCCGGAATTCCTGATCGACATCGGCGGCATCTCGGAACTGTCCGCGCTGCGGGAAGACGGAGAGGGCCTGTCCATCGGCGCGATGGTCCGGGACCGCGAGTTCGAACACGCCGAGCTGGTCAAGACTCGGTATCCGATTCTGGGAGATGTGGTCAAGGGCCTCGGCGACCCGCAGGTACGCAACCTCGGGACCGTGGGCGGCTCCTTGGCGCACGCCGACCCCGCGGGCGACTGGGGCGCGGCTCTCCTCGCGTTGGACGCTCACCTCACCTTGACCGGGCCGCGGGGGGAGCGCCAGGTCCCGATCGACGAGTTCTTCAAAGATACCTTCGCGACCGCGTTGCACCCGGACGAAATCCTGACGGAGATCCGGCTTCCGGCCCCCGTTCCGCATTCGGGAAGCGCCTATCAGAAGCTGAAGCGCAAGACGGGCGACTTCGCCACGGTGTCCGCGTCCGCCCGGCTCGCGCTCAATCCGGGAGGAGCCATCGTGGAAGCGCGGCTCGGGCTAGGCGCCGTGGGCCCGACCGCGATCCGTGCGCCACGAGCCGAGGCGTTCTTGGCTGGAAAGTCGCCCGACGAGGCGACCTTCGCGGAGGCGGGACGACTTGCGTCGCAGGAGTCGAGCCCCGTCCCCGACCTCCACGGGAGCGCGGAGTACAAGCGGGCCATGGTGGCCGTCATGGTACGGCGGGCGCTCGAGACGGCCGCCGCGCGGGCTCGGAGCTGATGGAATGCCCCGACGCAAGCCTCGTGCGACGAAGGGTCGGAGGCCCACGAAGACGCGGGCGCGGCGCCCCGCGGTCCAAGTCGTACGCAACGCCCATCCCATCACCCTGACCGTGAACGGCAAGCGGCAGGAGCGGAGGGTGGAGCCCCGGCTGCTGCTCGTAGACCTCCTGCGCGATCATCTCAAGCTGAAGGGAGTGCACGTGGGGTGCGACACGAGCCAGTGCGGGGCATGCACGGTGATCGTGGGCGGTCACGCGGTTAAGTCGTGCACGATGTTCGCCGTCCAAGCGGAGGGTGCGGACATCCTGACGATCGAAGGCCTCGGGACCCCCGGGAGGATGCACCCGCTCCAGGTCGCGTTCAAGGAAAACCTGGGCCTTCAATGCGGATATTGCACGCCGGGAGTCGTTCTCGCGGCCGCCGCGCTCCTCCGGGAGCACCCGTCGCCTTCCGAAGAAGAGGTCCGCGTCGCCATCTCCGGGAACCTGTGTCGTTGCACCGGCTACCGCGACATCGTGAGGTCGGTCCTGTCCGCGGCCGGGCGGACGTAACCCGGCGGGCCACCGTCCCGTCCGCTTGACCCCCGCCGATCCCCGGATCGCCCGGGCAATCCCCACTTCTGGCGTCTCGGTGGTCTCCTAAAG
>DASQGG010000169.1 GCA_035632695.1 Thermoplasmata archaeon | reverse complement strand
GAGATCTACACGTACAGGCCGACGATTCCCCTGGCGGAGGCCCTCGCCCTGGAGGCGCGTCGCCGGGGAAGCGACACCCACCTCACCCTGATGACCGACGATCTCTGGTTCACCTCGATGCGGGAGTTGTCCACGCAGTGGTTGCGCCAAGCCTCGCCTGTGGAGTTCGCCATCCACGACGCAATCACCGCAGACGTCTACCTCGGTGGTCCCGGGGACGCCCGTCGCATGCGAGGCATCCCGCCCGAGAAGTTCGACGCGAACAGCCTGGGGAACCTGCGCCAAGACGAGCCCTTGCAACGGCGCGGCATTCGGCATGTGGACCTCCCGATCGGCCGCGTGACCGCAGGACGCGCGGAGGCCTACGGACTCGACTTCGCGAAGTGGCAGGCGAGCTACCGCGCCGCCTTGGGTGTGGAGTTGACCACGATTCGAAGGCGTGGCGCGATCCTTGCGCGCTCCCTTCGCGGTCGGAAGCGGGTCCGCCTCACCTCGGATGCGGGCACGGACCTGCGGTTCGAGACCAAGCCCCTCGCACCCATCGTGGACGATGGAATCGTGGATGCCGCAGACGTCTATCGAGGATTCGTGAACACATCGCTCCCCGCGGGTCGGCTCGAGGGCGCCCTACGTCCGACGTCCGTGGAAGGCGAGGTGCACGCCACGGATCCCATGTTCTACGCCGGCCGCACGATTGCGCGGCCCTGGTTCGCCGTGGAGTCGGGCCGGATCGTTCGGTGGGGTGCCGAGTCGCACGGTGATCTCCTGGACCGCATGCTCCGGCAGTCGAAGGTCGAGCGGGCCAGGCTGGGTTGGTTCACGATCGGCCTGAATCCCGTGGCGGAGCCGTGCATGCTCGACAATACGATCGTCGCGGACGACGTGGGACTCGGGCTCGGCCCGCACCCGCAGCTCGAACGAAAGGCCGCGGATCCCTCCGTGTTCTTCTACGAAACCGTAGGACGCGTGCAGGTTTCGCTCGCGGGGCATGCTCCCGTGCGCGCACCGGGATGACGCCGGATCATTCGAGCCTCGCGTGCAAGACGCGTCGGGCGGTAGGAGCTCGGGAAGGCAGCCCTCAGTCGAATTCCGAGTGGGACTCCGGCCCGCCCATCCCCTCGCCCTTCGCCTCGGTCTTCGGTGCCTTGGCGGCGATCACGTCGTCGATTCGGAGGATCATCACGGCGGCGTCCGTCGCGGAGGCCACGGCCTGCTTGGGTACCCGCAGGGGCTCCAAGATCCCGAGCTTGCGCATGTCCGCGTTCTTGCTATCCAGAGGCTCCACGCCCCACGAGGTCTTGCCGTCCTTGTGGGCCGTGCGCAGGTCGATCAGGGTGTCGATGGGGTCCATCCCCGCGTTCTCCGCGAGCGTGCGGGGGACGACCTCCAGGGCCTTCGCGAACGCCTCGATCGCGAGTTGCTCCCGCCCGCCTACGCCGACCGCGTGCTCCTTGAGGGCGAGGGACAGGGCCATTTCGGGCGCGCCTCCGCCGTACAGATACTTGCCGTCCTCCACGGCCACCGCGACCACGGAGGTCGCGTCCTCGAGGGAGCGCTCTATCTCGTCGACCACGTGCTCCGTGCCGCCGCGGAGGAGGATGGACACGGACCGTGGGTGCTTGCAGCCCGTGACGAACGTCATCTTGTCGTCCCCAATCTTCTTCTCATACACCTTCTTCGCGCTCCCTAGGTCCCCCGGGCCCAGTTCGCGGATCTCCGAGATCACGTGCGCGCCCGTGGCCTTCGCGAGTTTCTTCATGTCGCTCTCCTTGACCCGCCGGACCGCGTAGATGCCTTCCTTGGCGAGGTAGTGCTGCGCGAGGTCGTCGATCCCCTTCTGGCACAACACGACGTTCGCGCCGGAGGCCTTGATCGCCTCCACGAACCGGCGGAGGATGTTCTCCTCCTCCCGGAGAAAGGCCTGCATCTGGGCTGGGTCGCGGATGCGAATTTCTGCGGACACCTCCGTCTTCTTGACCTCAAGGGCGGCGTTCAGGAGGGCGATCCGTGCGTTCGGAACCTCGACCGGCATGCCCGCGTGGACCCGCTCCTTGTCCACGATGACGCCTTCCACGAGCTCCGAATCGCTCACGTCCCCGCCTTGCTTCTTCACGACTTGGATGTCCTCGTCGCTGACGAGCCAGCCCGAGCTGCGTTCCTCGGCGACCGCGCGGACCGCCCGCACGGCGAGGTCCGCGAGGAGCTCCTTGTAGGCGGTCGCGGACTTGGAGCCCATCGACGTCTTCGCGATCTTGAGCAGGGTGTCCTGGTCCTTGATGGACACCTTCTCCGCCCGCGCCTCGAGGACCTCCGTGGCCTTCTCCGCGGCCTGGCGGTACCCTGCGACGATCACCGTGGGGTGGACCTGCTGCTCGATCAGGGCCTCCGCCTTCGCGAGGAGCTCCCCCGCAAGGATGACGGCCGTCGTCGTGCCGTCGCCGCATTCCTGGTCCTGGGCCTTCGCGACCTCGACCATCATCTTGGCCGCGGGGTGCTGCACGTCGACCTTCTTGAGGATCGTGACCCCGTCGTTCGTGATCGTCACGTCGCCAAGGCTGTCCACGAGCATCTTGTCCATGCCTCGCGGGCCGAGCGTCGATCGCACGGCATCCGCGATGGCCCGCGCCGCCTCGATGTTGTTCGACTGGGCTCCGCGGCCCTTTTCCTCGGTCGTCCCTTCCCGCAGAATGATGATCGGCTGCTGTCCTCCACCCATGGGCATGGCCATCGCAGGAACCCCCGTATCCCCCAACCAGGGGATGGCAGACGCGGACCGAAATCGGAGAGGCCGGATATGTAGATTCCCCCGTTCGGGCGAACGCTTCCCCGAGGCCCGTGGGGTTCCAAGCCATCATGGCCCGCCCCAAGGCGCGGCGATCACGATGCCCGCCGGGTTCACCGCGTGCCGTACATCTGGTTCGGGCGGAGGATCGCAGGGAAGCGACGGCGCAGCATCCGCCGCGCCTCGTCGCAGAGGTGGCAGGCGTCCGCGTAGGTCTGCCGGTGGGCCAAGCCGTACCGGCGCGCGAGGGCGACCGGACCGCCCGCCAGCAACGGGCCCACGATGGGATGGGCGTCGGGGTCGTAGGATTCCAGAATCTCCCGGAGCGGCCGCTCGAAGACGTTGCCCAGGGAGATGCCTTGGCAGACGTGCACGTTCCCCTCCGAGTCGATATGGACCCGTTCCGGGTCCCGCAGGTTCTCGTACGGGCACCGGTCCAGCTCCGTCCACGGGCTCGGCCGGGCGCGGGAGACGAGCTTCTTCGCCGCGCGGCCCCGGTACATCACTGCGGAGACGCCGGGGGGCAGCTGGCCGACCCTCCGGGCCGCGTCGGCCTCTTCGGGCTGCGCAACCGTGATCGTGCCGCAGGGAATCCGAAAGGCTCGCGCAGCGGCGGCCGCGTGTTCCGCGAGGCGGCCGTCCCCATCATCCCAGTGGTAGCGGTCGCTGCTGATCGATAGGTCGTGGACGAGGCCGCGGAACGGCCGGAGCGCCTCCTTGGCCTCGGGGATTCCCGTGGCCCAGTAGGCGTTGGATACGATTCCCACCCGAAACCCCTTCCGCGCAGCGAGGCGGACGCTCTTGAGGAGGAGGGGGTAAAACAAGAAGGGCTCGCCGCCCTCGAAGAAGATCCACTCGATGCCGCCGAGGTCCTCCGCCTGGCGCAAGATCCTCCGGACATCCGACAGGGACATCGTTCCCCGCGCCTCCGGGCTGCTCCAGACGAAGCAGTGATCGCACTCGAGGGTGCATTGGTAGCTGAGGAGGAGGTGGAGTCCCTGGAGCGGCATGGCATCCCGGAATCGCCTCCGCCGCCCTAGGAACCTCCGTATCGACTGTTCGAGGGCATGCCCTTTCGGCCCACCCTCGTGCGGGTCGGATATCGCATGCTATTCGCGCGCCGACTTCGCGGCCGTCGCGGCCGCTCCTCCCACCCGGGCGGGTTCGAGCCGAACACCGAAATCGGGGAGGCAGAGGGGGTCGCCGGCTTGTGGCGGGCTTCGCACGGCGTACGCGAACCGTGGATGACCCTTTTCTATCGCGCCGGGCATGGGGCTGCCGGGTGACACCGATGAAGCTCGCGATTCTGGGAACGGGTCATGTGGGCCAGGCCCTCGCCAAGGGTCTCTCGAAGACGAGGCACGAGGTCACGTTCGGTTCCCGGGACCCGTCCAAGGCCGACGTGCCCCCGGGCACGAAGGTCGAGACGATGAGGCGGGCCGCGGCGTGGGCCGAGGCGGCGATCCTCGCGGTCCCGTACTCCGCCCTGAAGGACACGATCGAGGCCGCGGGCCTGGGGAACCTGAAGGGCAAGACGGTGATCGACCCGACGAACGTCCTCTCGCCCAGCGGGGAACTGGCCCTGGGATTCACGACGTCCGGCGCCGAGGAGCTCGCCAAGCTCGTGCCCGACGCGAGCGTCGTCAAGGCGTTCAACACGATCTTCGCGCAAAACATGGCCAGCGGCCGACTCGCAGGGCAGCCGCTCACCTTGCCCGTCGCCGGGGACGACCCGAAGGCCAAGGCCGTGGTCATGGCCCTGGGACGGGACATTGGGTTCGAGCCCGTCGACGCGGGTCCGTTGAAGGCCGCGCGTTACCTGGAGCCCATGGGCATGCACCTGATCTCCCTGGGCTACGGCCAGAGGATGGGGACGGCCATCGGGTACCGGCTCGTGCGCGGCCGCGGTTGATTGCGCACCGGTCGGAAAGCCATTCGCTGCCCGAATGCCCGCATGCGGTTCCCCGAGGCGACGGGCGAACGGACCAAGGCGTGGCGACAGCGGTGCGACAGCCCGTTCCTTGGTCGCAGGCTCGCGGTTTTGAGGCTGTCCTCCAACCGCGAAACCGATCTGGAAGAACGGACATCGCCTCTCTGTTGGCCCCGACTCGGCCAAGGCATATACATCGGATTCTTGCCGCTAGCGGTCTCTGCGGCGCCCGGAGGGATTTCGTGCCGGCCGAGGATGGATCGAGCCGAACTCTGGCGTCGATTCAGAAGGATCTTGAGGGAGTCGACCGGGTACTCCAAAAGGCTGGGTTCGGCTGGCTCCTCATCGCAGAACTCCGAATTGTCCGGAACCTTGTTTCTATCGTGGAGACGGGCTCGGCTGGGAAGACGGAGTCGGAACAACCGCAACAGCGCTCCATAGACGACAGGATCAGAGACGCTGAATGGGACCGGACCGGACCTTGTACCGGCTGCTTTCCCTTCTCGGGATTGCCATCGGCGCCGCATCGGTGCCAATCGGGATTGGCGATTACCTGGAGACTCACAACGTCTTGTCGAGCCTCCTCTGGGTGGTGGGGCTTGTGGGATTCGCCATTCCTTTCGTCTTCCCGGTCGCCTCCCATGAGCAGGCAGTGCGCGACCTCGAAATGGAGAAAGCCCTGAAACTCGACGACTGGAAACCTGATGCGCAGAGGGCTGCCAGGCTGTACCGTGCCCACGAGAACGAGATGAAACGGTACTACGACCAAATCCTGAGACAGGGGGCCTGGATTTTCGCCACAGGCCTCGCCCTGCTTGCGATGGGCTTCGTCATCATACTCGTGACCCTGTACTTCATCGTCTCCAGCCCCCCGGGGACGGACATCACGAAACAAGTCATCACTGGCGTCATCGGCGGGTCAGGTTCCTTCGCGACCGACTTCGTCGGCGCCATTTACCTGAGCATGTACCATGGTGCAAGCGATGCCGTAGGGAAATTCCATGATGCGCTGGTGGCTACGCACGACCTCTACTACGCCAATCTGCTGGCTGCCCAGCTGAAGGACGGGAACGTGGCCCAAAGTGCACTTGAGAAAATCGCCTTAACGATAGCGAAGGTCCCCCTGCCGCCTTCGGGGGCGACACCACCGGGTCCAGCGCAGAAGTGAGAGGAAGGAGACACCGTCGCCAAGCACACACCGCGCTACGATCGTGCACGGACTGCACGCTGGACACAAGGGATTGTGCGCTGCATGCTTGCGTTCCTTGCGAAGCTCCTTGGACCTCCAGAGGCCACATGGCTCCCCGTGTGTGATGAGGTGGGACGTTTTCCTTGGGAGACTACCCCTTCACGCGTCGGGAAGGGACTCCCTTTCCCGGCGGCTCCCCCACGGAACCAACAATGCTATCGGGTTGCGAATCGATGGACGCATTGCCATGAAGCCGGAGAACGGGGCGCTCCTGGTCATCGTCGTGGCGGTCGTCGTGGTCGCCGTGGTCATCGCGCTCGGAATCGGCGAGCCCCGGCCCACACGCCTCCCCACCACGTTGCCGATCCCTGCGGGGACGGTCATCGACCCGTTCGGCTACAACGTGAGCTTTGCCGTGGTCGGTGGCATCGGACGCGTGGTCGGCGCATGGTACGCCAACCGCGGAGGTGCGTTCGTGATCGATCCTTCGGATGTGCCGCTCCCCACGTTCAGCCACGGCTCCCCGTGCGGGAATCCGATGGTCCCCTGGAATGGGACGCTGAACGTCTCGCTCCGGCCCGGGACGTACGCGATGGGGTTTTGGCCCATGGCCCAAGGCGGGACGTTCGTGGTCACGAAGACGATCCTCCTGGGGTATCCCGGCGACTCCCTCTCCGCGACGAACACCACGTATCTCACCTCGTGCAGGGTACCACCGTGACCGGGCCCCACCACGCCGAGGCGATTCTCCGCCGGAAGGGCCTTGCTTCGAGGGAGCGATGGGGGTTTTGGCATGGCACCTCGGAAGTCGTTCTTCGGGTGGAGCGATCTACCATGGGCGGGCGCCATCGCGCTCTTCATCGCCTTCGCGATCTTCCTCACCGACAGCGGGGTCCTGAACCAGCCGTATGCAACCTTCAGCGGATGCAGTAGTTTGGGAGGTGGGTTCGTCATCGTTCTCGGCTGGATCCGTGCCCGAAACAAGGTCACCTGGGCGAGGAAGGTTCCGAAGGTGACGGCCCGGAAGGTGCCGAAGCCATAGGGCCGCAGGCCAGGCGTGCCCGGTGCTCTGCCACCGGAAGCGACGCGGTCCAGTCCCAGATCCACGCGAACGACGGGCTTACGGCGCACGTGCTCGGCGCCGTGGCGTCCCTGGACCACCGCGAGGCCGTGCGCCACCACGTGGACGTCGTCCGGATCCTTGGGGACGCGTCCCAGCGGGACGTCCTGAAGCGCGACCTCGACGAGCGCTCGACCTTCGGCTACCTCGGCGCCCGGGCGTCCCGGTCCCACGCGGAGCGGGTCCTCCGGGATGCCGCGCGCTTCCTCGAGTGGGTGCGTCGGAGCCTGGAAGCCTGAGGGCCTCGTGGGGCACGGAGTTCGGGACCGTGGAAGAGACCCGGCTTGCCGTCCTCGACGCGGCCGACGACGGTCGCGCCGCTGCGCTCCCGTTCCCACCCGCCTTTCCCCTCGCTCCCTCGGACGCCTCGTACGCGCCCCTCTCCGAATCGTTTATCCGGTCCGGGGACATCGTCTCCTCCATGGGGACCACGAAGGCCCGTTTCCGAAGGATCGAGGCGGCGCGCCGCGAGGTGGACGTGATTCTCGAGGCCCTTTCCCGGCGAACCCAGACACCGGAGGAGTCCCTGCGTGCCCTCGAGGTCCATAACGCCGCCGTCCTCCGGATGAACCAGGCGAGGCGATGAGGGACCTCGCCGCCGTCGTCCGCGAAGCCGCCCGGATCCTTTCCTCGCTGCGCATCCGGTACGTCATCGTCGGCGGGGTCGGAGCGAACCTGTACGGCCGTCCCCGAAGCACGTTCGACGTGGACCTGATCCTGGAGGTCCGGGAAGGCGATGCGGAACGCCTCGCCAGGGCCTTTCGGGGGAGCGGGTTCTCCGTCTCCCCCGAGGACATCGTGGACGCCCTGCGCGAGCGCAGCCATTTCACCGTCCACGACCGCGAGTCGGAGTACCGCCTCGACTGCAAAGGCTCCTACACGGCCCGGGAGCGGGTCGCGCTCGAGCTCCGCCGCAGGGTCCGCAGCGGCCGCAGGTTCCTCTACGTCGACGCGCCGGAGGACCTGATCGTCGCGAAGCTGCTGTTCGGTTCGCCCCAGGATCTTCTCGACGCGGAGGCCGTATACGTCAGGCAACGCCCGCGGCTCGACCTGCGCCACGTGTCCTCCCTGGCGGGACGCTTCGGCGTCGCGGAGGAATGGAAGGCGCTGCGCCGGAGGGTCGACCGGATCCTCAAGGAGCGAGCCTAGACATTCCTTCCGGCCGCGCTCGCCGGAATGGGTGCAGGATCAGGTCCCTCCGTGTCGCGGGGCCTTCCGTCGAAGCATGAGGAGGCTCGGGCGAGCGACCTCGTGAAGTGCCTGGTCGGGCCGCGGACGTCGAGCCACGGTGGGCGTACGTGGTCCGGAGGAAGCGATTCCTGGACGAGATCCCGCACGCGCGGCGGATCCGCGGGGTGGTGATCGTGCGGACGGAGGGGGCGAAACGCGTCCTCGAGTTCCTCAAGCGCTCCGGCGCCGAGGCCCACGTGAGGACCGTCGAGCTGACGAAGGAGGACCGGGAGGCGTTCGGAGCGTGCTGGCCGCGAGGGCGCGGGTGGCCTAGCCGCTCGCCGCGAGCTTCGCCAACGCCCACTGCCGGAAGCGGTCCGCATGCCGCAGGCTCGCGTCCGCATCTTCTTCTCCGAGCAAGCGGTCTTCGTATTCGGACGTGGTCTTGAGCTGGAGGAGGGCTCGGAGATGGGCCAAGTTCCGGTCGAGGTCGGTCCGGTCGATCCGGAGAGCCGTGAACAGCCGGAGGATCTCCTTGTGACCCTCGCCGGCCGACCGCGTCCCTGAGTAGAAGACGGTGACCGCGTCGGACATGCAGAGGGCGGCGTGGACGGCATGAGAAACGGCCGCGTTCCAGTCGCCCCGCTCGAAGGCCTGCCGCGCGGACCGGTGGAACTCGTCCGACTTCCGGATGTAGTTGCGGTAGTTCGCTTTCGGCACGCTACGGGTCTTGCGACCCATGCCCGATCACCTCCTCGAGGGACCTGCCTCCCACGGCGATTCCCTCCGCCCGCGCCGCCCGGACATAGGGGAGCGACGCCCGCGCCCGTAGCTCCTGCGGGGTGAGGACCTTGGCGTCCACATGAAGCCCGTACCGCCGGAGGAACAGGGCCTCGAGCTTGTCCAGTCGCCCCCCCATGCTCTTCGGATCCTCCGTGACGACCAGGAGGTCGAGGTCGCTGGAGGGGCCCGGGGTCCCCCGGGCGTAGCTCCCGAAGAGGACGACCGAGACCGCGCCGTCTCCCAGCGTGGAGCGGACCTTCTTGAGGAGCTCCTTGCGGATGCGGTCCTCGGACCGGAGGAGGTTGTCCAGGATGGAGAACAGGTAGGAGTCGCGGTTCGCCTGGAACACGTAGGCGCGTCCGATCGTTCGCCGGTGGGCGAGCCCGCTGGCGGCGAGGATCCGCAGCGCCTCCAGGGCCGTGGAGGGGCTCAGGCCGAGGAGCCTCGCGGTCTCCCTCCCGGTAAACTCCTTGTCGGGCAGGCGCACCAGGAGCTGGGTGACCCGGAGCCTCGCTGGGTTGCCTAGGATGTTCCCGAGCAGCGCGGTGAACGGATCGTTCGATGAATCGGTCATATGTCCAATTTCTCGAACATATGTATGAATCCCTGGACATATAACTCTTCCGGCTGCCTTCCACCCCACGCCCCCACGGCCCGGGCCAAGGGCGGCGCGGGTGCAGAAGGCGGTCCTCCCGTCTTCCGCCTGGCGGCGTACGACCGGGACCGGGTGAGCGAGCTCGTGAAGCGCCTGGTCGGGCCGCGGCTGCGGAGGGAAGGACTTGCGAATCCCGTCCTGAGCTCTGACACGGCTTTTGTAGGTCGGCTCCCACCGAGTGCGCGATGGTCTGCCTCTGAAGCTGTCCTCCGCCACACAAGCTTCGGACGATCCCCCCTTCCGCAGATCGCTTCGGGGGTCGGCGCGGTTCCTGGGTGTTTGCTATGGTAACACGTGAGTTCGGCTACTCCCGGCCGGAAGGGCTTTGCCGCATCACGGGGATAGGGGTTTCGGCATGACCACCT
>DASQGG010000168.1 GCA_035632695.1 Thermoplasmata archaeon | reverse complement strand
CGTCGGCGGCCCAGGAATCGAACGCCCGGCGGTCAATCAGCGTGGGCATGAAGTGCTCCGTCCTCAGGTGGTTCATCGTATGGCGTTGCGCGAGGAAGTTCTTCCCGGGCCCCACCTTCGCGATGATGTCCAGGGCGAGCGTGTCGTCGTCGGCCCATTCCCCTCGGATGAGCCGGGCGATCGCGCCCACGATCTCGTCGTCGACGACAATCTGTTCGTAGTACAGGGTCGCGGAATCTTCGAGGAGACCGATGCCGCACATGAGGTCGGCGCCCGCGAGGAGCGGGCCGACGAGCCCGGTGTAGTACTCGAGGACGGCCTGGTCCCCGGGCACCTTCGCGGTCGCCGAGACCCCTACGCAGGAGGGCATCTTGTACCAGTGGGCGAGCTCCGTCGCCATGGCGGAGGACAGCGCGTGCTCCGGGCTGCCGCCGGACCGTACGGTCGTCTTCATGTCGAGGGGCGCGTTCCCCATGCCGTAGATCACCGCGGCTCCGGGCGCGTGCAGCTGCACGATGGTCAGGGCCGCGAGGACCTCCGCATTGCCCACAACGAGCGATCCCACGAGGGTGGCCGGGCCCGTGGCTCCGGGTTGAGGCATGCCGAAGAACACGAGGGGCACGCCCGACTCCGCGAAGTACAGGCTTGCGTCCATGACCCCCGCGTCGAGCTGGAGCGGCGCGAAGGTGCACTGGAGGCACGAGGTCAAGGGGCGCCGACGGAACGCCTTCTCCCCGCCCGCCGCCAGGTAGCCCATCTCCGTGAGGGCCTTCGCGTCCTTGAGCGTCACCCCGGTCTCGTACATCACGTGCTTCTCCGTGTGGTTCAGGGAGGCATCCAGGTCGTGCAGGTGGACCGTCGAGGGGTGCTGATCCATGGAGCTGACCATGGGCCAGTGGATGTGGACGTTCGGCAGGAAGTCGATGAGTCGCGACGTCTGGGCCACGTCCTCCTTCGTGGACGGGCGTCGCCTTCGCGTCTCGAAGTCGACCGTGACCGCGCCGTTGCCGTTCGCGGTGACGTAGCTGCGGTGGCCATCCAGCACGGCGTCGTACTTCGGGTCGCGGGCCGCGAGGGTGATCGACGTGCTCTTCTTCGCGAGGGCCTCCTCGACGAGATGGGCGGGGAATTTGACAATGAGCGTCCGGTCGTCGACGTCCGCCCCGTGCGCGCGGAGGATCGCCCGGGACGTGTCGCTGTTCACCTGTACGCCGACCCTCTCGAGAACCTGGAGGGTGCCGGCGTGGATGCGCTGCAGGTCGGCTTCCGTGAGAATCTGGAATCGGATGCCGCGCGGGATTCCGTAGGTCATGGTGTTCACCTTATCAGTCGCGATGCCTCCGTCAGCGGATCGGCTCCGTGATCTCGGCCCGGGAGGCTTCGTCGATCATTCCGTCGAGCCGGCGGATCAGGCTGGGCTCGAGGGGGAACGGCACGGGTCGGGCAAGGGCTTCGCGGACCTTGGCCCGCGCGCGGTCCTCGAGGGACATCCGGCCGTCGCGGTCCCAGAGGTCCACGGACCTCCGGTCGATGAGCGTCGGGAGGAACTGCTCGGCCCGGAGGTGCCTCATCGTGTGCTTCTCCGCGAGGAACATCCCCCCGATGCCCACCTTCTCGATGAGGTCCAGGGCGATCGTCTCGTCGTCCACCACGATGCCGTCCGCCAGGCGCTTGATCATGGCGACCTCCTCGTCGTCGATCACGAGCTTGACCAGGGAGAGGGTCTTCGCGTCCTCGAGGAGCCCCAGGCCCACGATCAGGTCCGCGCCCCCGAGGACCACGGACAGGCCCTGGGGAAAGCCCTCGATGGCGGACTGGGTCCCCGGCACGGAGGCGGTCGTGTCGAACCCGCCCGTGAGGCTCGGCACGCCGAAGTCGTGGGCGAGCTGGGTGATCGCAACCCCCGTCAGCCCGTGCTCGGGCGCACCGCCGGCCCGGGTCGTCGTCTTCATGTCCAGCGGGGTGACCCCGCATCCCCAGATTACGGGCGCCGCGGGGTTCGCGAGGCGGCACATGACGAGCCCGCTCAGGAACTCCATGGCCGCCACGGTCACCGAGCCGGCCAGGGTCACGGGCCCCGTGGCCCCGGGCGTGGGCATCGTGAAGATGGAGACGGGGACGCCCGCCGCGCCGAACGCGAAGGCGCCGTCCATCATGGGGCCGTCGTGCTGGAGGGGCGCGATCGAGGTCTGCACGGAGGACATGATCGGGCGCTTCCGCAGCTCCTCGTGACCTCCGGCCACCGCGGCGCCCATCGCGACGAGCCGCCGCGCCTCCTCCGCGTTCGCGCCGCTCGCGTACAGGATGTGCTTCGGCGTGTTCATGAACGAGACCTTGAGATCCACGTAGAGCCGGACCTCGGGCGGGGCGTCGTTCGAGTTGCACATGGGCCAGAACACGTGGTGGTGCTCGAGCGCGTTGGAGACCCTCGCGCTGTCCGCGAGATCCTTGGCCGTGGAAGGCCGCCGTTCCCCCGTTTCGAAGTCGAGGGTGAGGGGCCCCGTGCCGTTGTTGCACAGGTGAACGTGGGCGAAGTCGAGCTCCGCGGTCCGTTGGGGATCCCGCGCGTGCAGCGTGACCCGCACGGGCGGCCTCCCGAGGATCTCCTCCGTGAGCGATCGTGGGATCTTCGCAGTCTCCGTTCGCTCGTCCACGCTTGCTCCCGCCTTCCGGAGAAGCTTCCGGCCTCGGGCGGTGCCGACCTTGACGCCGATGCGCTCGAGGCCCTCGATGGCGGCGGACCGGATTCGGGCGGCGTCCTCGTGGGAGAGGACGGGATACGGGCGCCGGATGGCGAGGCCGCTCACGCCTTCGCCCCCACGAGCTTCTGCGCGAGCCGCACGGCTCCGCTCGCGTCGCCTGCGGTGCCGTCCGAGCCAATCTCCCTCGCGTACTGTTCCGTGACAGGCGCGCCGCCCACGACGTACTTCTTCCGGGATCGTACGCCCTTCGTCTGGGCCGCCTTCAGGAGCTCCTTCATCCGCGGCATGGAGGTCGTCATGAGGGCGGAGACGCCGACGATCTCCGCGTCGATCTCATTCGCCTTGGCCAGGATCGTCTCGGCGGGCTGGTTCACCCCCATGTCCACGACGTCGAACCCGTTCGCCGTGAGCATCGTGGCGACCAAGTTCTTGCCGATCTCGTGAATGTCATCTTGGACCGTGGCCAGGACGACCTTGTGCGTATCCCGCGCGCCTGCGCCCTTCGGCACATGCGGCTCGAGGACCGCAACCCCCGCGCGCATGGTCTCCGCGGCCATCACGAGCTCGGGGAGGAAGAGCTCCCCGGCCCCGAACTTCACGCCCACCTCGCGGATCCCCGCGGCGAGCCCCTTCTCGATGCCGTGCAGCGGGTCCATCCCGCGGTCCAGGGCTTCCTGGGTCAGCGTGCCGATGCGCTCCATGTCGTATTCGATGACCGCCTTCTTCAAGCGTGCGACGTAGTCGTCCAAGGGAACGTCCCCGCGTCGGCGTTGGGAGCATCCGAGCGGGGATAGTCCTATCGAACGTACTCTTCATGTTGTGGAAAGACTCGCACCCGGCCGTGCAGATACCGGAGAACTTGTGGCGTTGCGGTCTTCGGATGGGGTCTGTGCGATGCCTGCAACCCTGCGTTGGCTCCATCCACCGGAAAGTAGAAGTCCGTTGGCAGGATGGCCGGCACTCTCCTGAGGAAAACGGATTCGTATGGAGGCTCCCCCGTCGGATTCCAAGTCCCCGTCGGGCCTCGGCTTCTCCGCGATTCCCTCCCAGGTCCGCTGGATCGTCGGGGCGAACGCGTTCGGCGCGGTGGGCTTCGGGTACCTCATGGTCTTCATCACCGCCTATCTCCCCGAGGTTGGAGTCGAGTCCGGGGTGGTCGGGCTGGTCCTCGGCGCGGAGGGCGCCGCCATGGTCCTCAGCGCGATTCCCCTGGGCCTCTATTCGGACCGGCGGGGTCGGAAGGGCCTCCTGCTCGTGGGCTCGATCATGTTGCCGCCTTCGATTCTCGTGTTCGCCCTGACGCGGGAGCCGTTGTGGCTGGTCCTCGCCTCCATCGTGGCCGGCGTGGGCGAAGGCGCGTTCCTCTCCACGTGGAACGCGATTATCGCGGACCAGACCACGACGGAGCAACGGAACGCCGCGTTCTCCCTCTCCTTCATCCTGAACAACGTCGCGTCGGGGATCGGGTTCGCGCTCCCGCTCGCGTTCCCCCTGCTGCAAGGATGGACCGGGTTGGACAGCCGGTCGATGCACATCGATGCCCTGGTGGTCACGGACCTCCTCGGGTTCCTGGCCCCGGTCGCGTTCTTCATCCTCCTCCGGGACTACCACGAGAAGGTCGTAGTCCGGGAGGCGCGGCCCCGACACATGGACTGGAAGCCGCTGCTCAAGTTCTCGGGGCTGAACGGGTTGATCGGCCTCGGCGCGGGGTTCTTCGTCCCCCTCGTGGCCACGTGGCTCCTCCTGAAGTACGGCGTCTTGGACACGTGGAGCGGGCCCGTCCTGGCCCTCGCGAACCTCACGATCGGCCTCGCGGCCATCGTGAGCACGCCCCTCGCCCGGAAGTACGGCCCAGTCCGCGCGATCGTCCTCGTGCAGGGCCTCTCCACGGTGTTCATGCTGAGCCTGGCTTTCCTCACGAACGCGGTCGTCGCCGCGGGGTTCTACATCGTCCGCGCGGCCCTGATGAACATGTCCTCGCCGATCTCAGATTCGTTCCTCATGGGGATCATCGCGCCGGAGCAGCGGGGTCTCGCGAGCGCAGTGAACTCAATCATCTGGCGCCTCCCCAACAGCATCACCACGGTGATCGGCGGCCTGCTCATGGAGGCGGGCCTGCTCGATCTTCCCATCTTCATCGCCGCGGCCTTCTACATCGTGTCCATCTCGGGGTTCTACCTCGTCTTCCGGAGCGTACGGCCCACGAGCTGAGCCGCATGACGTTGCCCACGACCTCGACACTGTTCGGATTTGGGGAACCCTAAATATCCGTACTGGCTAGCCGCGTGACGCGCGGAGGCAGGGTGTGATGGCCGAGTTAGCCGACGTTCTACCCACGGACACGATGGTTCACCCGAACGCGAGGGTCCCGAAGACCCGGAGCGGGAAGATCATGCGGCGGGTCGTCGGCGCCGTGGTCGCGGAGAAGCCCGTGGGCGACGTGACGACCCTGGACGGCGAGACAAGCGTGGAAGAGGCCAAGCGCGCATACCAGGAACTCAAGGCGCAGATTGCGGCGGGCAAATCCTAGTCGCCCTCGCGACGAACTCCGTGGAGGACCGGGGCGCGCTCGAACTGGACCCCCTTCCATCCCAGACGGCGCGTTCGTGCGCTGTCCCATTTCCTTTTGTGGAAGTCCTGACAAAGCCTTCTTGAGGGACCGCCTGGCTCGCGCGGCTGTCATGCGCTCGGCCGATCAGCCTGCCGCACCTCCTCTCCGGCCCGCCCACCTGCTCACCCTCTCCCGATTCTCCCACGTCCCGCGGCGGGTCAGGTGGCTCATCTACCTCTTGTCCTTCCTCACCGTGAGCCAAGGCTTCTACTACGTGATCGTGACCGCGTACCTCCCCGAGATCGGCGTGAGCGGCGGGGATGTCGGTCTGATCCTGGGGACGAGCGCGGCGAGCGTGGTCCTGAGCGCGATCCCCCTGGGGATGCTCAGCGACCGGCGCGGGCGCAAGCGCGTGTTCCTGTTGGGAACCCTGGGGCTTCCCCCCGCGCTCCTCGTGTACGCGTTCACGACCGACGTCCTGTACCTCGTCCTGGCCGCGATCGTCGTGGGCGTGGCCCAGGGTGCGTTCCTCACCACGTGGAACGCGATGATCGCAGACCAGACCACCCAGGAGAACCGCGACCACGCGTTCTCGCTGTCCTTCGTCGTGAACATCGTCGCGAACGGCGCGGGCGCCTCGATCTTCATCCTGTTCCCCGTGCTCTCGGACTGGACCGGGGCGTCCATCGCGACCCTCCACCACGACGCGCTGATCTTCTTCGCAGGATTCGCCTGCCTCTCACCGCTCTCCCTCGCGTTCCTGCTCCGTGACTTCGAGGAGGTCAGTTACCCGAGGTCGCGGATCTTCGGGCGCGGCCGCAAGATGGGACTCCTGGTCCGGTTCTCCCTGCTCAACGGACTCATCGGCCTCGGTGCAGGGTTCATCATCCCCCTGATCGCCACGTGGCTCTGGCTCAGGTTCTCCGTGCCCGACACGCTCAGTGGCCCCCTCCTCGCCGTGTCCAACATGACCGTCGGGTTCGCAGCGCTCTGGAGCGCGGGGCTCGCGAAACGCCTCGGCCCCGTGAAGGCGATCGCCCTCACGGAGGGCCTGTCGACGATCTTCATGGTCAGCCTAGCCTTCGTCCCCAACGCGGCCCTCGCCGGGGGGCTGTACATCGTCCGCGCGGCGCTCATGATGATGTCCTCGCCGATCTCGGACTCCTACCTGATGAGCATCATCGCCCCGGAGGACCGCGGGGTCGCCAGCGCGATCAACTCGATCGTCTGGCGGCTCCCGAACAGCGCAACGACCGTGGTGGGCGGCGCCCTCCTCCAGGGAGGCCACTTCGAACTCCCGTTCCTCCTCGCGGCCTCGTTCTACCTGACGTCCATCGGCGGCTTCTACGCGACGTTCCGGAACGTCCGGCCGTCCAAGGAGGACGCGGTTCCGGCCCGAGCCTAGGCCTTCCCCCGGTCACCGACCGGGGAGGTTCACGAACCTCCAGATTCCCTTCCGCCCGTGCCGATTTGCGGTCCCTCGCGTGAACCGTCCCGTGAGAAGCCGGTCGGTCCGGAAAATCCAGATCGCGATGAGAATCATGACCACGGCGAATGCGAATGAGTATCCGATCCCCATGAGGACGAAGGCGTAGTCCTTGAACATCAGGGAACGCATCGCCATCATGGGGTGGCTGAACGGGATTGCGAACACGATGGCCTGGGCCGCTGCCGGGAGCGTGTTGTAGTCCCAGAACATGGTCATGAACATGGGGAGCATCGCCAAGGCCGTGACGGGCATTGTGAGCGTTTGGGCGGCCTTGTAGTTCTTCGCGAACGTGCCGAGGACCATGCACAACGCGAGGGCGGCGAACAGGGCCGCGAAGACGGAGACCCCGAGGAGGATGTAATCGATCGGCGTGAGCGTGAGGCCGTAGGACGCGAGATTGACGGGGGCGCTCGCGCTGAGCCCGCCGATGTAGTAGCTGAACCCGACCATGTAGATACCCGCCATGAACAGACCGATCACCGCGCTCGCGATGAGCTTGCCTGCGACGATGGCGCCGCGACCCACGGGCAGCGTGAGGAGGGTCTCAAGGGTCTTGTTCTCCTTCTCCATGCCCATGGAGGTGATCACCATGCTCCCGGCCATGAGGATGATCATCATGATGATCACGGGGACGAACGTGGACTGGGACGCGAGCATGTTCCCGAGCACGGACGGCGAGACGCCCGTCATGACAACGCCATGGAAGTAGGTCGTATCGGTCCGATTCGTCGGCGCGAGGACCACATTCGCAGGCACGGGTACCCCGGTGCCGATCAGATACATGGAGATTGCCTTGCTCACGCTGGAAAGCAGGGCCTCGACGGAACCCGAGGAGATCGAGTCCAGGATGCCTGCGCCCCGCATGACCCAGTAGATTTCAACCTGGCCGCGATTGCCGCCTAAGATCGAGGACGTGAAGTTCGAGGGGAAGTACAGAACCGCGACGCCGTTGTTCGCTTGGGCGGCTTGGAGGCCCTCATCCACGGAGGTCCCGTTATAGGCGAACTTGGCGCCCGCGGCCAGCACCTGAAGACTCAGGTTGCCGAGGGCTCCGCGATCCATGGGCACCACGGCGATCGTGGGCTTCGCCTGGGCTTGCTGGGCGACGTTGCCGATTGCGGTCCCCAGGCTCCCGAACAGCAGGGCCATGACGACGATGGGCAGGATGACTGTGAGCGTGAGGAGTTCCCGCAGCTCTTTGCGGACGATGTTCGTGAGGGCGCTCATGCGGCCACCGCCATGAAGACTTCCTCGATGTTCGCCGCGTGGTGCTTCGCCTTGAGCTCGGCGGGCGTGCCGGTCTCTACGATGACGCCGTCGTGGATCAGGGAGATGCGGTCGCAGAGGAGTTCGACCTCGAGCATGTTGTGGGATGAGACGAGGAAGGTCGTACCCGCGAGGGCCTCCTCCTTGACGATCTTCCGGATCTCCTGCGCGTTGATCACGTCGAGCCCGGAGGTGAGCTCGTCGAGGATGGCGAGGCGTGGGTTCGTCATGAGCGCCCGGCCGACGAGGAGGCGGCGCATCATCCCCTTGCTGTACGCCTCAACCTTGTCGTCGATGCGTTCGCCCAAGCTCACAATCTGCAGCCCGCGGGAAATCATCTCGCGCTCCGCATCGCCGTGGGCAAAGAACCGGGCGATGAACTCGAGGTACTGCCGACCGGTGAGGTTCTTGTAGGCCCCCGCTTCCTCGGGCAGGTAGCTGATCGCTTTCCGGACGTCCTCGGGGTCCTTCCCCACGTCCATCCCGAACACCTTCACGGAGCCAGAGGTGATCTGGAGGAGCGTCGCGAGGACCCTCAGGGTCGTTGTCTTGCCCGCCCCATTAGGTCCGATGAGCCCGTACACCTCACCCCTCCGGACGGAGAACGAGACGTCCTTGAGCGCGAGAAAGCTCCCGTAGCTCTTCTTGAGATTTTGGACCTCTACGGCGATGGTGGTCTCCATCTTCCCCACTCCGAACCGTCCCCACGGCGTCCCGCGCTGCGAGCCCTCGGGGATGCGGTAGGTACGGGACTGGAGTCGACGCGTCTTAACGGTGCCGCATGTATTCTAGGGACCGCTAGGGTCGGCCGGGCGGAGCGTTCTTGCAGCGTTCATGTCCGCAGGGTACAAAGTCTTTTGGCCGCTCGCGCGTTCCTGCAGGCATGCGCCTCGTTCTCCTCGGTCCGCCGGGCTCGGGGAAGGGCACACAGGCCGCGAAACTGAGCGAATCTCTGGGCATCCCCCGCATCTCCACGGGCGACATCCTCCGGCGCAACGTCGCCGCGGGGACCGAGCTGGGCAAGAAGGCGAAGGCCTACATGGAATCCGGGAAGCTCGTGCCGGATGACCTGGTGATCGCGATGACCGCCGAGCGGCTCAAGGAGTCCGATGCGTGGAACGGGTTCATCCTAGACGGCTTCCCGCGGACGATCGCGCAGGCGGATGCGCTCGCGAAGCTCACGTCCTTGGACGCTGTGATCAACCTCTTCCTCGAGCCCGAGGAACTCGTCAAGCGCAGCGCCGGCCGACGCGTCTGCCCGAAGTGCGAATCCGTCTACCACATCTTCTCGAATCCCCCGAAGAAGGCCGGAATCTGCGACAAGTGCGGGAGCACGCTCGTGACCCGTCCCGACGACCGGCAGGAGGTGGTCCGGACGCGGATCGAGACGTACGAGCGGCAGACCGCGCCGCTCATCCAGTACTACAAGGAACGCGGCCTGCTCCGTGAGGTGTACGCGAGCGGCCTCATCGACGAGATCACGCAGAGGGTCCAGGAAGGGCTCAAACCCTAGGCGGCCCAGGGCGAAGCACCCAAGTGTTTTTGTATCGCGAACCGATGCGAGGCCCCGCGCCCCTGTAGGCTAGTTTGGATAGGCTAACAGCCTGCGGAGCTGTAGACTGGGGTTCAAATCCCCACAGGGGCGTCCTCTCTCCTGGGGCCATCGTCCACGACGCTCGGGCACGCGCCAAGGACCCGACTCCCGGAGGGAGATAGCCTTATGGCCCCCGAGGGTTCTCTGTCGAGGCACTCATCCCGGATGGCTCGCTATGCTGTCTCCGAGACGCGGGTTTCCCATCTGGCTCCTGGTTGGCGCGTTGCTCCTCCCAGCCGCGGCCGCCGCGTTCGCCCCCGGAGGGCCGTTAGGAACGGGCTCCGCGGCGGGCCCCCTGGTCCCCGGGTTGCCGGCGAGTCGCCCGCTCCTCTCGGCCGGCACTCCTGCCCCTGCCCTCGCTAACGTGAGACCATTCGTCAGGGTGTCGAGTCCCGTTCCGTTGGCACCCATGCCTATGCGTATGCCGGCCACTTCACCGCCGAGTGCCCTGGGGGCCTCCGTGTCGCCCGAAGTGCTCGCGGGTTGGGATGCCCTCCACCTGGGCAACAACTCGGGCGTCACGACGCATTACCATCCGCCCGATGTGATCGTCTCCGCGGGCCCGACCCACGTGGTCGAGATGGTCAACCTCCTCATGGGCGTGTACACGAAGACGGGGACCCGGGTCCGCACCACGAACCTCACCGCCCTGTTCCACTCGGGCGGAGATTTCATCTCGGACCCGAAGGTCCAGTTCGACCCCGCCACGGGGCGATGGTTCGCCACGGTGACCGACGTCACCGCGACCCAGGTCCTCCTCGCCGTTTCGGCGTCCTCGGACCCCACGGGTTCCTGGCGTGTGTTCAGCGTCCCCAGCGCGGCGACGGGCCACTGTCTGGACCAGCCCATCCTGGGCGTCGGCACGTCCACGGTCATCGTGTCCGTGAACGTCTTCAGCCAGCCGAGCCCGTCCAGCTGCACTTCGCCCTACCTCGGCGCGCAGTACTGGGTCGTCAACAAGAACGACCTCGTGACGAATGCCACGTCCCCCGCGACGTTCGCGTCCGTGCCCGATCCCACGGAGTTTTCCATTCACCCCGCGCAGATTCAAGGGACGAGCTCGGTCGACTACATGGTCTCCGTGTACTGGCCCGGGGCCGTGGGCACGTCGAGCACCCTGCACCTGTTCACGGTCAGCGGCACGCCGCCGTCCGCGGTCACGGTGACCGTGACGAGCCTCTCCATGGCCACGGCTGCGGTCGCGCCGCCGGCGCCCCAGAACGGGAGCACCGCGAAGGTCGACACGAGCGACCTCAGGGTGAGCGACGCCGCGTGGTCCGGTGGGAGTCTGTGGCTGGGGTTCGACGAGGCGTGCCGTTCGGATCCTACGCGCGCCTGCATCCGCCTGGCCGAGATCGGCACGAACGGGCCGTCGCTCCTCCAGGACTTCGACCTCTCCGTCCCGGGCAAGTTCGCGTTCTACCCCGGCCTGCGCATGGACGGGACGGGGAGCCTTGCGGTGGTCTTCGGCTATTCATCCCCCACCGACTACCCCGGCATCATGGCGACGGGCCGGCTGGCCGGCGACCCGCCGAGCACGGTTCAGGCGGTCCAGGTGGTCGCCGCGGGTTCCGGACCCGAGAGCCCGTCCGGCTGCGTGCAGACGTGCCGGTACGGCGACTATTTCGGAGCGGGCCTCGACCCCACGAACGCAAGCGTCGTGTGGCTCGCGGGAGAACTGGGGACGCCGACGGGATGGTCGACGCACGTCTTCGCGGTCTCCGTGAAGGCGGAGCTCACGTTTTCCTATCGCCTCTCCCACGCGGGCAGCGGATACAGTCCCCCGGCGGTCACGTACGTTCACGGGGGCGTAGCCGCGCAACAACCGTTCTCCACGAGCCCGACCACGGCGCTCGCAGATCCCGGGACCGCATGGTCCGTGAGCGCGGAGCTCGCGGGCTCCTCCGTGGCCCGGGGGGAGGTCTGGGTCGTCAACTCCAGCGTCGGCGCCCCGGCGACTGCCGGCGTCGCGAACCGCTCCCTGGTCCGGAGCTTCGACTACTTCCACCAGTACGCCATTTCCTTCGGCTTCCAGGTCCTCGGCGGCGGGGGCTACGGAATCTCGCCCCAGCTCAACGGGACCGTGCTCGGCCTTCCCGTGATCATCACGACGCCCCAGAGCCTGTTCCTCGATGCGGGCAGCCCGTACGAGTACCCTCGCTTCCTCTCGGGATCCTCGACCACGGAGCGCTGGGAGACGCTCGCTGCGGCGGCCACGGTGTCCGGCCCCGGGAACGTCTCCGCGACCTACTACCATCAAGTGCGGGTGACCTTCGAGTACAGCGGTCCGGTCGGTGCCCTCGTGCCTCCCCCCAATCTCACCTATCCGTACCTCGGGAGCCCCGCCCGAACCCCCCTGAACGCCACGGTCTGGGTGGACGCACGCTCGCCCTACGCGTACGATGCCTCGGTGGCGGCCGGGGACCCAGGGGCGCGTTGGGCGGCGGGCCGGAACAGGATTGGGAGCGTGACCGCGTCCGGGACCGTGGTCGTGGCGTACCGGAAGCAATTCCTCCTCTCCGTCACCTCGGTTCCCGCCGCCCTGGCGACGTCCGTCTCCGGAGCGGGATGGTACGACGCCGGTGCCTCAGCCACGCTCGACGCGGCCGCGCCCACGGGGTGGCGGTTCGGTTCCTGGGGCGACGATGCATCCGGGACCGCGCTCACCGCGACCCTGCTCGTCCTGCGGCCGATGAACGTCACCGCGATGTTCGAGGCGGGCCTCACAATCACCGCGGGCGACGGCGGATCCGTCGCGTACGCATACGGCTCGGTGTCGGGGACGGTCCCTGCGGGGACCTCCGCAACGATCTACGTCCCCGTTGGGACGAGTGTGACTCTGACGGGGTCGCCCTCCTCGTGGGTCCAGGCATTCCGGGGATGGTCCGGTGCGAGCTCGGAGACCGCAGCTTCGACCACCGTGCTGGTGAGCGCCCCCGGTGTGGTGACGGGCACGTTCGGCGTGAACCTCCTCGTCGTGGACGGCGTCCCATTCGTCGTAGTCGTGATCGCCCTGGTCGCCGTCGTGGTATGGCGTCGCCGAAGGCGCTCTCGGCCTCCGGTTTGATGGGTCCGACGATTCACTTCGTGACGACGACCTGCGGCTTCAGTTTCGGCCCAAGGGCCTTCGCGAGCGCGCGGTCGCGGTCCCACTTCGCCTTGACCCAGGTCTCGATCGCTGCGATCTGGGCGTCGGTCAGGTGTTTGAACCGCCCCTGCAGCTTCAGGTACTCCCGCACGGGGGTGAAGCGGGGCTCCCGGTTCAGGGTGAGGACGCCGTCCTCGAACTCCATCAGGGTGAAGATCCCCGTCTCCACGGCAAGTTTCGCGAGGTCCACGGTCGTGTCGGACTCGGCGCGCCAGCCCACGGGGCATGGCGCGAGGACGTGGAGGTAGCGGAACCCCTTCTTGGCCTTCGCCTTGTCGAGTTTCTTCAGGAAGTCCGCGGGGAAACCCAGGGAGGCCGTGGCCACGTAGGGGACATCGTGGGCCATGAGGATGCGGGGCACGTCCTTCTTGAACTCGTTCTTCCCCTTCCCCTCCGCGGTTGGGCCGAGCGGGGTCGTCGTGGTCCACGCGCCGAACGGT
>DASQGG010000167.1 GCA_035632695.1 Thermoplasmata archaeon | reverse complement strand
CCCGGGCCTCCCGACGCGCGATCGAGCTCACGAAGCGGCGGGCCCGGGTCGCGGAGGCGCTCACGCACGCAGAAAGCGTCCTCCACGACGCGAAGCAGGCGGGCATCGAGACCACGGCCTTCGAGTGGAATATCGCGAAGGCGAAGGCCCGCGCCGCGGCCGGAGACCATGCCGGCGCCGAGCGGCTCCTCCGTCGCATCTCGATCCGCACCCTCGACCAACGGAGGGGGAGGCTTCTCCAGAAGGTTCTGGACAACGCCCAGGCCCGCGTGAACTACGCGCGGGAGCGCGGGGGCAGCGTCGTGGACGCCGAGGGCGTCCTCGCGGACGCCCGCGAGGCGCTGGCGTTGCGGGACTACTCCAAGATCCGGCCCCTGACCGCGAAAGCCATCGAGAAGGCGGAGGCGGCTCGGAAGTACGCGCGGGCCGAACGCATCCTGGACGGCGCCGCAGGCGACGTGGACGCCGCCCGGAAGGCGGGCGTGAACATCACGGAATCTCGCAAGCATCTCACAAGCGCACGGGACGCCCTGCGGAAGGGCGTGTTCGCGGACGTCCAGATCCTCTCCCAGAAGGCGCGCCACGGCCTCCAGGAGGCTCGACGCCACGCGGCCGCGGACGGCGTGATCCGCGAAGTCGAGCGAGAAACCTCTCGGGAGGGGCGCCGAGGCGTGGACGTCGCCCGGGCCGAAGCATTCCTCCAGGAGGGGGAGAAGGCCCTCCAGATTCGCGATTACCCCAAGGTCCGCGAGAGTGCGATCTTCGCCCACGACGCCGTGCGCGAGTCTGTCCTTCTGAAACGGGTCCAGGACTCCCTGGCCGGCCTGCGCCTCGATCTCGCGGACTTGCAGAAGCTAGGCGCGGACTCCTCCGAGTTCGAAGCGGTTCTCGCCGACCTGGAGAAGGCGGTCACGACCCACGACCTCGGCACGGCGCGTCGGCTGGTCGCCCATGCGCGCCACGCGGCGGAGGGCGCCCGGGAAGCGCACTTCCGCGGGGTCCTGGAGCGCTCCCTCAAGGTCATTCTCATCAACGCCCCGCGCGGGCTCGACCCCGAAGTCGGCCGCCAGCTCCTCCGCCAGGTGGACGACGCGATCTCCCTCGGGAAGACGGTGGACCTGCAAGCCCTCATCGACGAGCACCTCCACACGACGGACGCCGAGGCGGAGAGGAACCTCGGCGACCGGGTCCTGCGGGCGCGCGACGAAATTGTCAAGCTGCGCCAGGCGGGCCAGGACACGATCGCCATGGAAGGCAAGCTCGCTGATGCGGCGATCGCGGTCCAAGAGCGCCGGTTCCCGAACGCGGACGGGCTGCTCGACGCCGTGGAACACGACTTCCAGACGTTGCGGGAGACCCTCCGGGGGGAGGCCGCCGAAGTCCTCGGCCGCGCTCGGGGCGAGATTGACCACGCGCAGGCCGGGGGTCTCTCCGTGGACGCGCCCGTGCTCATGATGCTCAAGGAGGCCGAATCCGCATACGCGGAGGGCCGCTACGGCGACACGATCTACATCAGCAAGTCCTGCATCGACGAAGTCCAGCGGATCACCCAATCGGCCCTCCAAGCCAAGGCCGAGAGCCGCGAGCAGGAAGCCCAGGCCCGGGCGGACCGCGTGCAGGGACTCCAGGCACGGATGCAGGCGGTGGGCCAGGAAGTCCGGCACCTCGTCGAGGAGAAACTCGATCTCGCGAAGGCGCTGGCCCTCCTCGCGAGCGCGGACCAGGCCATCAAGGACGAGGACCTGGATCGGGCGGAGCGGTACGTCGCGGCGGCGGAGGGCCTCGTGGACGGCGCCAAGGTCGCCCTGCAGCAGCAGGCGGCCACGGCACTTGATCACCTGCGCGAGAAGATCGCGACGGCCCGCGAGGAGAGCTACCTCACCCCGGAGATGGAGGCGTCCCTCGGGGAAGCGGAGGCCCACCTCAAGGAGGGCCGGGCGGGCCTCGCCATCCGAGCCGCGGAGGACCTCGATCGGGTGATCGAGGGCAAGCGCCGCGATCGGCTCTTGGAGCAACAGCGCGTGGCCATGGACAAGGCGAAGTCCGCCGCCACGAAGTTCATCGCGGTCAAGAAGCTCATCGAGGATCTCCGGAAGGCCGACATCGACATCACGGGCGCCGAGGAGGACCTCCACAAAGCGGAGAAAGCCCTCGACGAACGTGCGTTCGATGACGTCGATGCGATCCTGAGCGGCCTTGACGACACGGCCAAGGAGCTCATGGACGAGCTCGTCGCGGCGGCCCGCGCGCTCATCCAGCGCGCCGAGAGGAAGATTCAGGAGGGGATGGAGAACGGGGTCGACGTGACCGACGCGGCGGACCAGCTCGCCCGCGCGCAGAGCCACTTCGACCACGAGGAATACGCGGACGCGGTCGAGTTCGCCCGCGCCGCCGAAACGCGGATGACGGAAGCGCTCAAGCTCATCGAGGACGCCAAGGCGCTCGAACTCCGCAAGGCCCAGGATGCCGCCCGGAAGGAGCTGCAAGCCCTCCGGAAAGTCCTCGCGGACCTGGCCCGGGCGGACATCTCCATCGTGAACGCCGACGCCGCCATGGCCCGGGCGGAGCAGTCCCTCGAAGAAGGGCGCTTCCCCGAGGTCCACGCCGAACTCGCCGAGACCCAGGAGATGGCCCAGGGGCTCGCGATCGGGCTCGAGGCCGCGGCGCGCGACCTCGTCGGCACGGCGGAGCGCGACCTCGAAGAGACGAAGACCGCGGGTCTCGACCCGGGGCGCGCGGCCATGGTCCTCGTGAACGCCCACGAGGCGATCGAGGACGGACGGTACGTCGAGGCGATCGAGTACAAGAAGGTCATCGAGGACATCCTGACGGATGCACGCCGCGACCGTGCCACACGCTCCCTGCGGGACGAGCTCGCCGAGCTCAAGGCGAGCATCGACGCCCATGCCAAGCTCGGGGCGGACATGCGCATCCCCCAAGAAATCTGGGACAAGGCGGACGCGCGCGCCTCCGAAGGGAACCTGGAGGAGATGGAGACGTACCGCAAGGAGATCTCCGAGGCGATCGACATCGCCTCGAAGGCCCACCTGGACGGCCTCGTCGGATCCCTTTCGCCCCTGATCGACGAAGGGCTCGAACTCGGGCTCCTCTCCGAGGAACTTCAGGAGTCGCGGCAGCACGCCGCGGAGGCGGCGGTCGCCGGCGACCTCGAGGCCGTCTACAAGATCAAGGGAGACCTCCAGGAGAAGGTGCTCGAGGCGAAGCAGAAAGCCCTCCAGCGCCGGTCCCTCGAGGAGGTCCAGACCCTCGAGGACCTGCTCGTCCAGAGCGAGCGGCTCGGGATCCCCGTGGCCGAGGCCCGCGGGAAGCTCGACGACGCTCGCCACGCCATCGAGGCAGGGGACGTCCCCGGCTTCCAGAACGGCGTCGCCTCAGCGAAGGAGGCCCTCGAGAAGTCGCGCAGTGATCATTTCATCAACCGCTACCAGTCCCGGATGCACGCGGTCTCCGCCATGATCGCGAACGCGAAGCGCCTCGGCGCGGAGATCGGCGAGTCGGAATCGTCCCTGGCCCAGGCCGAGGAGGCGGTCCGCAAGAACGACCTCGCGATGGCGGACATCCTAATCAAACAGGCCGAGGTCTCCATCGGGATGCAGATCGCGAACTTCATCAAGAACCGCTACCCGAACCTGGTCCTCCACCTCCCGACCACGGGCCTCCAGGCGAACAACTGGAACCGCTACGTGTTCGAGGTCGAGAACCGGGGCAAGCTCCCCGCGCGGAACGTGGAGTTCGGGTTCGAGGGCGACGTCGAGGTCAAGGGCTCCACGCCGATCGCCGAGCTCGGCGTCGGGGAGCGGAAGCTCGTCGAGGTTGGGCTGAAGCCGGGGACCTCGGGAGATCTGCCCATCACGGTCGACGTCGCGTACCAGCGGATGTTCGACGAGAACCGCTACGAGCTCAAGGACCGGCAAAGCGTCAAGGTGGAGCCCGAGGGCACGTACCTCGTGGAGGATGTGTTCCTGATCCACTCGGACGGCCGGCTGATCAGCCACCACTCCCGCAAGTTCCGCGAGGAGATCGACGAGGACATCTTCTCGGGCATGCTGACCGTCGTCCGGGACTTCGTCAAGGATTCCTTCAAGCGCGCCCGGAAGGGCCTCGACCGACTCGGCTTCGGGGACGAGAAGGTCCTCATCGAGCGCTCGGACCACACGTACCTGGCCACGGTCGTCGTGGGCGAGGAACCGCGGCTCCTCCCGCTCTACATGGCGCAGATCCTCCAGGAGGTCGAGACGAAATATGGGACCGTCCTCGACAAGTGGACGGGGCTCCTGCACCAGCTCGACGGGATCGACGACGTCATCAAGAAGCTCCTCTACGTGGCGACCGACCCCAACGCGGACATGGGGGCGCTCGCGGACAGCCCGATTACCCTGACCGCGAAGCTCATCGACGCCCTCGGCGTCGAGCAGACCGTGGCGGCGAACGAGCTCCTCGCGAAGGCCCAGTCGACCCTCGAGACGGACGTGCGGCTCGCTCTCCAGTTCATCGAACAGGCGAAGGCGCAGGCGGACGCGGCCCAGGAGCAGCTGCAGAGCCGCATGGGAGACCTCATGGCCGCGGCCCGCGACACGGTCGGCGAGATGCGGTCCCTCGGGGTCGACGTGAGCCAGGCGGAGCTGCTCCTCCGGGAAGCCGAAGAAGCGTTCCACGAGGGGAAGTACGAGCGCGTCCGCGAGATCCACGCGGGGCTCCACGAGTCCCTGGAGCGCGCGAAGGGGGAAATCGCGGCGAAGCGCGTGGAGATTGAGCTCGCTTCCCTGATCAACGACATCCAGATCGCCAAGAGCCAGAACCTCGACGCCCGCGAGGCGGAGTCGTACCTCACGAAGATCGAGGCGGCCATCCAGCGGAAGAACTACCGGCAGATGGAGGACTACCTCCGCCGCGCCAAGGACAGCCTGGCGCGCCAGCGGCGCCACACGGTCCTGGCGCGGGCCAAAGAGGAACTCGCCAAGCTCCAGGCGACCGTCGCGGAGGCCAAGGAGGTCCACGCGGACCTGGGCGATGTGGAGGTCCTGCTCGCAAAGGCCGAGGAGGCGCTCAAGGCCGAGGACTTCAAGGGGCTCGAGCCCCTGATCGACCGGGCTGAGGCGACCGCGAGGGCGCGCCTCGAGCAGATCCTCCGGGACCGCTACCCGCGCCTCTTCCTCGAAGAGAAGAACGCGGGCCTCCAGGCGAACCGGTGGAACCGGATGGAGCTCCGGATCGAGAACAAGGGGGACTGGCCCGCGAAGAACATCATCCCCGTGGTCAACGGCCCTGCCGACGTCCATGGGCTCCACAGCGTGGAGAAGCTGGACCCCAACGAGAAAGTCTCCCTCGAGTTCGGCGTCCGCCCGCGGGAAGCGGGCACCATGGACCTCGACTTCGAGATCCACTACACCCGCCCTCTCGACGATGCGAAGCACCAGGTCACGGACTCCAAGATTGTTCGCGTGGAGGCGGAGGACGGCTACTCGATCGAGGACGCAATCCTGTTCCATGAGGGCGGGGACCTGATCTGCCACGAGAGCCGCGTGTACCTCTCCGCCGAGGAGGCGGACAAGGCCGCGACCATGGAGGCCCAGGCCAAGGCCCTCATCACGAAGGCCTTCGCGGACTCCGGGGCCCGAGGGGTCCAGCGAGCGAAGATGGGCCATCAGAACCTCTTCGCCGCGCGCGGGCCCCAGATGTTCGTAATCCTGGGAATCCGCGGCAAGGAGCCGCGGGTCCTCCCGCTCTACACGGTCCAGGTCCTCAAGGAGATCCACGACGCCTACGGCATCCGCCTCGAGAACTGGAGCGGGGACCTCGGGGTCCTGGACGGCGTCCAGGACCTGGTCCGGAAGCTCCTCTTCGCCACCGAGGTGGAGGGCGTCTCCCTGGGACCCCTCGAAGACACGCCGGTCAGCAAGATCCCCATCCTCCTCGACCGCGGGCTGCTCGGCGGGAAGGAGGGCGACTTCCTGGAAGCCGCCTGCGCTGCGATCGAGGAGGGCGGCTTCGAAGTGGGTGCCCAGATGCTCCAGAAGGTCCGCGACGCGACGGTCGGTCCGACGGAGGAGATCCAGAAGCAGATCCAGAAGGAGGTCCTGACCGCCAAGGAAGCGGGTACCCTCCAGCTTTCCGACGAGCAGGTCCAGGCGTTCGTGGACGTGCTGCGCCGCGCCCTCGAGGCGGCCTTCCAGGCGAAGATGCGCGCCGGGATCGAGCGGTACTGGCCCGTGTCCCGACTCGCAATCCAGGCGAGCGATCCCCTGGTCTACGACGCGGTGAGCGCGTTCCGCAAGATCATCGTTGGGCAAAGCGGCGCGAAGGAGCTCGACATCATCCCCCCCAACGAGACCTGGCGGGGGATGAAGATCGACATCGACGTCCACATGGACTCCGTGTCCGCGGCGTACAAGCTGTGGGCGAAGAAGATCGAGATCCTCCTCCGGAGCCAGGACGCCTGGAAGATCAAGGCGGGCCTCGACAAGGGCGAGTACTCCGTGGGCATCGAGGGCCAGAAGGTGCGGATCGACCCGAGCATGGTCTCCTTCGTCGAGAGCATTCCCGAGCACGTCGTCGAGGAGCCCTTCGACGGCGGCGTGATCTACCTGGACACGCGGCTCAACAAGGACCTCCTCGCGGAAGGCTACGCGCGGGAAATCGTGGGGATCGTGAAGGACTCCCGCAAGGACCTGAACCTCACCGAGGAGAGCGTCGTGGAGCTCGACATCGTCGGGAGCTCGGAGGTCCGCGGCATGCTCAAGCCCTGGCGGGACATGATCCTCCGGGAGGCGAACGCCCTCGAGGTGCGCTTCGCGTCGAAGGCGCCCCAAGACGCGTACGTGATCGAGGCGGTCCTGGGCAAGGACACCCTGTACCTCGGGATCCGCCAGGCTCAGATGTAGACGGCAGGGTTTTAGGCGCGCCCGCCATTGGAGCGACGCCATGGGAGTCATCCTCTCCGACATCGTGTCGCCGGAGAAGCGCGCCCTGGAGGACTTCTCCGGAAAGGTCCTTGCGATCGACGCGTTCAACACCCTGTACCAGTTCCTCGCGATCATCCGCCAGCCCGACGGCACGCCGCTCATGGACGGGCAGGGCCGGATCACGTCCCACCTGAGCGGCCTGATCTACCGCCTGTCCAACTTCGTGGCCGCGGGCATCCGGCCCGTGTTCGTGTTCGACGGCGAGCCGCCGCGGCTCAAGGCCCGCACGATCAGCGAGCGCGACGAGGTCAAGGTCCGCGCGGAGCGGGAGTGGAAGGAGGCCGTGGAGATCGGCGATCTGGCCAGGGCGAGGACGAAGGCCATGCAGACCTCGCGCCTGACGCGGGAGATAGTCGAGCAGTCCAAGCGGCTCCTCGGGCTCCTGGGCGTGCCCTGCGTCCAGGCGCCTAGCGAGGGCGAGGCCCAGGCGTCCGCCATGGCCCGCTCCGGCACCGCGTACGCCGCGGCGTCCCAGGACTACGATTCCCTCCTCTTCGGCTCGCCGCGCCTCGTGAAGAACCTCGCGATCACGGGTCGCCGGAAGCTCCCGCGGAAGGAGGTCTATGTGGATGTGCAGCCCGAGGAGATCGGACTCGAGGCCACGCTGACCGCGCTCGGGATCACGCGGGAGCAGCTCGTGGACATGGCCCTCCTCATCGGCACGGACTTCAACGAGGGCGTGCGGGGCATCGGGCCCAAGAAGGCGCTCGCGTTGATCAAGAAGCACGGCTCCCTGGAGCCCGCGCTCGACGAACTCCAGATCGACATCGAGTCCAAGGACGAGGTGCGCCGGATCTTCCTCGAGCCTCGTGTCCTGCCCGAGGTCCCCATCGAGTTCCGGGACCCCGATGCGGAGGGCGTTCGCAGGATGCTCTGCGACGAGTTCGCGTTCTCGCGGGACCGCATCGACCAGGCGCTGGCCAAGTTCACCGAGGCCCGAGGCGCCCAGAAGCAGAAATCGCTGGACACCTGGTTCGGGTGAGGGTCAGGCGGACACCTTCAGGAGTTCGACCTTCGGGGGCTTGCCGAGGACGTCGAGGAGGAGCCGTTCCGTCTCCCGCGCCGTCCCCTTCCGATACCGCTTCTCGAGGGCCTCCATCCGCTCGTCCGCGTCGTCACCCACGGCCGCGGCCTCGTACTCGATGAGCGCGCCGCTGGGGTCTAGGTAGAAGAGCCGTCCATCGCCGTCCAGGGCGCTGGCGATCAGGAGCCCGGCGGCCATGGGTCGCTTCGTCCGGTCTGCCGAGTGTTCCCAGTAGAGGCTCACGAGCAGGTCGAGGGCATCCTCCGTGCTCTGCGGCTTGGCCTGTCGCGCCCGTTGGGCCGCGACGTACGCGTCCGCGACGAACCCGGAGGCCAGAATCGCGAGGCGCTCCTCGATCCTGCGGATCTTGGGGATCGAACGCACCAACTTCCCGGCGGTCGCGGTCGCCGCGAGCAGGACGCCGCCGTCGTACACCGCACCGACGCCCGGGCTGCCGCGGCGGGCACACTCCCGAGCGTACTCCAACTGGTACACGCGCCCGTTTGGGGCGAACCGCGTCTCCAGGTCGAAGCCCTGGGCCATGGGACCCGCCTCGCTTGCGTAGGACACGAGGGCGGCCCGGACCAGTTCCGCCTTGCTCGCGAACGGACCCGTGCGGACCAGGGAATCCAGGTACCGGTTGATCTCCTCGGACAGAGCCACGCGCACTTCTGTCATACGTCATACCTCCGCCAAAACGTATTTATGGCGTATCCACAACGTATTGTCGCGTACTTGTACGTTTCGACGCCTCGAACGACGCCGCCGGATTTCGACGGCGAGATTCGCGAAGGAAAACCTTTATGGGGACCCCCCTTTCCATGCCGGAATGGCGCTGGACCTCTGGGGCTCCGCCCTCGTCAGCCTGGGGATGTGCGGGGTGCTCTGCTACCTCGCCTACGCGAAGGACGTCCTCACGCTGGACGGCTCCGTGGCGGCCTTCGCAGTGGGCATGGTCATCGGGATCTTCGGCGACGTGACCTGGCTCTTCCTCCTCCTCTTTTTCCTCCTTTCCTCCTTCCTGGCCACGCGGTACAAGTTCGCCCTTAAGGAGGCCATGGGGGTCCAGGAGGGCGTCAAGGGGGAGCGCCGGGCGTCGAACGTCCTCGCGAACGGAATCGCCCCGATGGCCGCCGCCATCCTGTCCTTCGTGAACCCGCCCTGGCTCCCTCGGACCGTGAGCGGCGTGGTGTTCCTCTCCGGGCTCGCCGTGGCGGGCTCCGACACCCTGGCCAGCGAGATCGGGGTTCTCTCCCCGAAGGCCTACCTGATCACGTCGTTCAAACGCGTGACACCGGGCACGGACGGCGGCGTCTCCGTTCTGGGCCAGATGTGCGCGGTCGCCGCCGCCTTGTACACGGCCGTGGTCGGATGGTTTATCCTCGGGGACGTGGCGAGGATGTACGGCATGAGCATGACCATGCCGGGCCTTCCCGAGGTCCTCCTCGTGCCCGCGGTCCTGGGGTTCGTGGGCTGCCAGATCGACAGCGTGATCGGGGCGACGCTCGAGCGCAGGGGAATCGTGAACAAGAAGACCACGAACCTGCTCGCCACATCCGCGGGGGCGATCCTCGCCTACGCGATCCTGGCCGTCTGGTTCCCCGCGCTCATGACCTGAGAGCCTTCCGCACGAGGTCCGATCCTTCCTGGGCGAGCGCCTTCGCCCGCTCCGGGGTCCGCGCCTCCGCGTAGACGCGGAACAGGGGCTCGGTCCCCGAGGGGCGGACGAGGACCCAGCCGTCCTCCTCGTGGATCTTGACGCCGTCGATCGTCTCGACGCGCCGGTCCCGGACCAACCCGAGCAGGCGCTCCAAGGTGGCTTCGCGTCGGTCGATGGGGACGTCCACGGCCGCCTTGGACAGGCTGTACTGCGGGAGCTGAGCGACCAGGACCGAGAGCGGCTTGCCCTCCCGGGCCACGACCTCGAGCATCTTGGCGAGGGTCATCCCGCCATCGCGGCAGAACTGGTGCTCGGGGAAGATGATGCCCCCGTTCTCCTCGCCGCCGAACGCGGCGCCCTGCTCGAGCATGGTCCGCGCGACGATCGGGGAGCCCACCTTCGTGCGTAGGACCTTGCCGCCGGCCTCGCGAACCACGTCGTCGAGGACGCTCGACGTGCTCACGGGAGTCACCACGAGACCGCCGTGATCCGCGAGCTCCGACTTCGCGAGGAGGGCGAGACTCCGGTCGCCGTAGAGGAAGGCTCCCGTCTCGTCCACGAAGATGGCGCGATCCGCGTCGCCGTCGTGGGCGACGCCCAGGGCCGCCTTGGAGTCGGGCACGGCCCGCATGAGGTCGCCGAGGTGCTCCAGCGTGGGTTCGGGGAGGCGCCCGGGGAATGCACCGTCGGGTTGCCCGTTCAGGGTGAGCACGCGGCAGCCGAGCATTCGCAGCAGGTACGGCGTCGTGACGCAGCCGGCGCCGCTCGCGGGATCCGCGACCACGGTCAGCTTCCGCTTCCGGATCGCGTCGACATCCACCCGGGAGAGGATGTCGCGAAGGTACAGGTCGATCGCGCTCCCGTCGGACCGGAGGTCGCCCACCGCGGACCAGTCCGCGGCGCGGTAGGATTCCTCGAAGTAGATGGTCTCGATGGCCTCCTCTTCCTCCCGAGCCATCTCCATCCCGCGGGCGTCGATCGCCTTGATCCCGTTGAACTCCCGGGGGTTGTGGGAGGCGGTGATCACCACGCCGCCCTTCAGGTGGCCGTGCTTGTGGATGTAGTACTGGGCGCAAGGCGTCGGGACCATCCCGAGGTCGATCACCTCGAGGCCCGCGGACATGAGGCCCGCCGCGACCGCTCGGGCGAGCATGGGTCCCGATAGGCGCGGGTCGCGGGCGAGGACCACGGAGCCGGCTCCGAACTGGGAACCGATGGCACGCCCGACCCGGACCGCGAGGTCGGCGGTCATGTCCTGGCCCACGACGCCCCGAATCCCGTTCGTCCCGAAGAGCCGCGTCATCCGTCCACCCGCGCCCCGAGGAGCCGCGCATGGGGCAGCACCTGGACTCCGTCCCCCACGATGGAGTTGCGCACCAGCGCGCCCTCGCCAATCGCCGCGCCTTCCCCGACGATGGAGGTGTCGATCTCCACCTTGTCGTCCACGCTCACGCCGTCAAACAGCGCCGCGTTCCGGACCACGGAGCGGCCGACCTTGCACCCCTTCCCCAGGACCGCGTTGGGCCCCAGGTGGCCTTCGACGAAGCAGCCCGGTGCCACGAGGACGTGCGACAGGAGGTCGGCGCGGGAGACCTCGGCGCCCTTGGCGAGGCCGCTGCCTCCGTCCTCCAGGAGGAAGCGCTGGGCCTCCAGGTACGCGGGGAGCGTCCCCGCATCGGACCAGTAGCCCTCCTCGCGGAAGGCGTACAGGCCCCGAGGGATCAGCTTGGGGAACACCTCGCGCTCCATGGAGACGACCCGCCCCGCCTCAATCGCATCGAACACCTCGGGCTCCAGGAGATAGCGGCCCGCGTTCGCCAAGTTGCTCGGAGCCTCCGTCTCCTGGGGCTTCTCGACGAAGCGCGTGATGCGCTCGCCGTCCAGGGCGACGACCCCGTACGCGGTGGGATCTTCGACGGAGCCGACGCCGAGGGACCCGATCCCGCGGTGGCGGCGGTGGAACTTCAGGAACCCTTCGAAGTCGATCCGGTCGATCACGTCGCCGTTCGCGACCGCGAAGGTGCCCGAGACGTGGTCCTCGACGTTCTTGATCGCACCGCCGGTCCCGAGCGGTTGGGGCTCGTTGACCACGACGACCTCGACGTCGGAGTCGAGGACCTCGAAGTAGTCGCGGACCTGCTCGTACAGGTAGTTCACTGCGACGACGACACGGTCGCAACCCATGGGGAGACGGTCCAGGACATGGAGGATCTGGGGACGGTTCAGGAGAGGGAGGAGCGCCTTGGGGCGGCGGAGCGTCAAGGGCCGGAGGCGCGTGCCCAATCCTCCCGCGATGATCACGAACTGCACGGGCGCGCGCATGCTGCGGTCCGAATATCTATTTTCTCCCCCGGCGGGGGCTACTTGGGGACAATCGTGACGACGTTGTTCCCGCGGAGGACGACCGTGCCCACGCGGCGCACGTTATCCTCCTTGGTCTCCTCGGTGTCCTCGAGGACCATGTTCATGTAGTCGTCGTACCCGACGAGCTTGCCCTCGAGCAGGCGGTTATCCTTGAGGAGAAGCTGGACGCGCTTGTTGATGGATTTTTCTAGAACGTTGAGAGGCATCACCATGAAAGGCCGTTCCCCCTTCTGTGGCGGCGGAAGCGAGTGAGCCGTCTTAAACCTTTTCTTCTGGAGGCCGCGCCTCCCGCAGGACCATGGAACAGCCGAGGCGGGACCAACGTATTTATCGCGAGCCACCGGTTCTCCCGCGGATAGAATGGAGCGCACGAAGGTCGGCGAGGTCTTTCACTACTTCGGGCACATCGGCGTGGCGGCCATCCGCCTGACGGACGGCGCGCTCGCCGTGGGGGACACGATCCAGGTCCAAGGGCCCTCGACGAACCTCACGCAGGTCGTGGAGACCATGCAGATCGAGCATGGCGCCGTGCGAGAGGCCGCGAAGGGACAGGAGGTCGGCGTGAAGCTGAAGGACCGCGCGCGGGAGAGGGACCTCGTCTACAAGGTCCTGCCGCCGTGAACCGGCGTCACAGGAGCCAGCCCACGAGGACGTAGTAGAGGGCGATCAGACTCCCGAGGGCCGCCAGGCCATGGAACAGGGCGCTGATCCCCTTCTCCCCGCGGTGCCCGGCGGCCTCCGAGACCATGTACGTGAAGCGGTGCGCCCCATGGAACAGGGAGCCCGCGATTACAAGCAGGAAGAACAAACGGACGAGGAGTCCTTGGTAGTACGCCGCGGCAGGGTTCATCGCGGATTGAAGCCACGCGTACCCGGTTCGGCTCGACGGCCAGATCCCCAGCGGCACGAAGAACGACAGCGCGAGGATCGTGATCGGGAGAAGGAAGGCGGTGAGGAAGCCGCCCAGGGAGAACAAGCCCCAAAGGAACGGCTCGAGGGCGAGCTCGCCTTCCTTCTGCGTCGCCTCGGCGCGGATGATTTCGTGGCCGGGGTTGTAGCGCGCGTCGAAACGGTCCGCCGTCTCGTCGCCCATTCACACGCCTCCGAACACGACGTACAGCACGCCGACCGACGCGGCCAGGAAGACCACGATCATCAGGGTCAAGATCCGGGTCCACGACGGGGCACGGTACGCGGACATGGCGGCTTGGCTCTTGCCGATCAGGTAGAACCACGTGACCGCGTGGATGAGGACGAACGCAAGGATGACGCCCTGCACGACGAGCATCGCGGGCGTCTGGAGGAACGCGAGGTAGTTCGCGTACGCGCCGGGACCCTGGTGGTCCATGATCAGGAGGCCGAGCAGGATGATCCCGTAGACCGCGGACAGGGAGCCGCCCGCCTCGCGGAGCATGAAGAGCAGGTACCGCCGGTTGTGGGCCCACCAGCCCGCGGGGCGTCGCCATCGAGCCTCTCGCACTTCCACCATGCGTTCACCTCGGGGCGGACTTGGGCATGAGGAGCTTCTTCATCCGCCGCGTCGTCGCCATGAGCTTCAGGGTCTGGATCGCGCCCGCGGGATCGACCTCCTTCGGGCAGACGACGGAACACTCGCCCACGAACGTGCACTCCCAGATCCCGTGGGACGTCGAGATGCGCTGGAACCGTTCCTCAGCGCCCTGGTCGCGGGTATCCCGGATGTACCGCAGGGCCATCGCGAGGGACGCGGGGCCGATAAACCCGTCGTCGCCCTGGAACACGGGACACGCGGCCATGCAGAGGGTGCAGTTGATGCACAGGCTCTGCTGCCGGAAGGCCGCCAGGTCCTCGGGGTACTGGAGGTACTCGCCCTCGGAGAGCGGTTTCTCCTTCTCCCGGATGAGCCAGGGCTTCACGTGGAGGAAGTGCTCCATGAACGGGTCGAAGTCCGTGACCAGGTCCTTGATCGAGTTGAAGCTCGTGAGCGGGTCCACCTGGACGACGCCGCCCGCGCTCGCGTCGCGGATGAACGTGCCGCACGTGAGCTTGGGCTTCCCGTTCACGTCCATGCCGCAGGAGCCGCAGATGCCCATCCGGCACGACCAGCGGAACGTGAGCGTGGGGTCCAGGTGGTCCTTGATGTAGTTCAGCCCGTCCAGCACGACCTCGTCGTCGCGGTACGGGACCGTGTACTCCTGATAGTACGGGCCCTTCGTCCCTTGGGGCTGGTAGCGCCGGACGCGGAACACGACGCGCTTCGGTTCCGCCATGTCAGTACTTCCTCTCCTGGGGCTGCCACTTGGTGATCGTCACGGGCAGGTAGTCGATCCGGGGCGCGCGGTCCGTGCGGTACGCGAGGGAGTGCTTCAGGTAGTTCGCGTCGTCCCGGCTTGCGTAGTCCGTCCGGCTGTGCGCCCCGCGGGACTCCCGCCGGTTCAGCGCGCTCCACGCGATCGCCTGGGCCACGTCGAGCATGAAGTCGAGCTCCAACGCCTGCTGGAGCTCCGTGTTGAAGACGCGGTCCTTGTCCGTGACGCCCACGTTCGCGAAGCGCTGCCGCAACGTCGCGAGCTTCGCGCATGCGTCCGTGAGGCCCTTCTCGTCTCGGAAGATGCCCACGTCCCGCTCCATGATCTGCTGCATCTCCGTGCGGATCGCGGCGACGCTCTCCTTGCCGACCTCGCGCGTCATCAGGCCGCCGAAGATCCGGGTCTCCTCCTTCGCGAGGTGCTCCTTCGCGGCGGTCCCCCGCGGCCAGTCCCGCTTCTTCGCGTAGGCCGCGGCCGCCAGCCCGGTCGACTTACCGAAGACGAGGCACTCGCTCAGGCTGTTCGACCCGAGGCGGTTCGCGCCGTTGATCGAGACGCACGCGGTCTCGCCCACCGCGTAAAGCCCGGGGACGTTCGTCTCGCCGCGGAGGTTCGTCGCGACGCCGCCCATGATGTAGTGCTGCCCCGGCCGGACCGGGATCGGCTCGTGGATCGGGTCGAGGCCGAGGTACTTCTCCGCGAGCTCCCGGACCATGGGCAACCGCTCGTCGATCGCCTTCTCGCCGAGGTGGCGCAGGTCGAGGCCCACGTACGCGCCGTGGGGCCCCTCGAAGCCGCGGCCCGCGCGGATCTCCTGAATCTCCGACCGGGAGAGGATGTCCCGCGGGCCGAGCTCCATCTTGCTCGGGAGGTAGTTCTTCATGAACCGCTCCCCGTCCTTGTTGATCAGGTACCCGCCCTCGCCACGGGCCGCCTCCGTGATCAGGATCCCGGTGCCCGGCAGGCAGGTGGGATGGAACTGGACCATCTCCATGTCCTTGAGCGGAACGCCGGCACGGTACGCGAGCGCCATCCCGTCGCCCGTCTTGATGAACCCGTTCGTCGTGAACTCGTACACACGCCCGGAGCCGCCGGTCGCGAGGACGACGGCCTTCGCGTTCACGTAGCTGAGCTCGCCGCGACGGATGTCGATCGCGACCACGCCCGCGGCGACGCCGTTCTCCACGATGATGTCCGTCGCGAACCACTCGTCGTGCCGGACGATCTGGGGATACTTCATGGACGTCTGGAAAAGGGTGTGGAGCATGTGGAAGCCGACCTTGTCCGCGGCGAAGCAGGTCCGCTTCACGGACATGCCGCCGAAGGCCCGCTGCTGGATCTTGCCGTCGTCGTCGCGGGACCAGGGGCATCCCCAGTGGTCGAGCTGGACGATTTCCTCCGGACAGTGGGCGACGAAGTACTCGACCGCGTCCTGGTCCGCCAGGTAGTCGGAGCCCTTGATCGTGTCGAGTGCGTGCAGCTCGAAGCTGTCGTAGTCCCGCATGACCGCGGCGGTGCCGCCTTCCGCGGAAACCGTGTGGCTCCGCATCGGATACACCTTGGAGAGCAACCCAATAGTCAGCTTCGGCTCGGCTTCCGCCGCGGCGATCGCCGCGCGCAGCCCCGCGCCGCCGCCGCCGACCACGACCACGTCGTATGCGAGGCGGTCCACGAGCCGACTGGATTCACGACGGGACCATAAGCCTTTGGCACGTATTCCGGCGATTTTGGGTCGTCCCAAAACGAAAGGCGACGAACCGAAATCAAACTGCGGTCCTAGGGAGAGAACACGGCGTACAACGAGCCGAACCGTGCGTCCCAATACCAGGTCAGATACCCGTGCAAGGCTCCAGAGAACGTCATCTCGACGCGGTAGTTGTCCCCCTTCGCCCATTGGAACGAGGACGTCAGCGACGCGGTGAAGTTGCCCACGCTGCCTGCGCGGAAGGTGACCGCGGGCAGCGCGTGGTGAAAGGTGGGCCACGGAGACGACGCGTTGTAGATGTCGTGGTCCAGCGGCAAGACGTAGCCCGGTTGCACGCTTAGGTTCAGGTCGTCCGTGATGCCCGCCGGGATGAGATCGGACGCGACAGGTGCGCTCACGTTGGCCACGGGAAGGGGTTCGCCAAAGTCGAGCGAAACGGGCGCCAGGGCGTAGTCCACCTCGAGCCACGTGGCCTGGGTGAACCCCTGCCAGGCCGTCAGCTGCCGGACGGAGTAGGTCATGAACCACAACGACACGAACGCGCCGGGCGGGTGAGGGCCTACGACCCCGATGCGGGTCGTCCCGCTGACGGCCTCCCCGTACACGAACCCGTCCGACGGACCGGTCCGGAAGACGTCGCTGGGACTCAGGACGAACCGGACGGGCAGCGAGGTACCGCTCACATTCCCCCACGCGAACGGGAACTGCCATCCGTTGGCGAAGGTGACCATCGCGGTGACATTGAAGTCGGTGGCGCCCGGGATGGACGGCGTGTAGACCGTCATGAAGGCCACGTCCAGGTAGGCCTGCCCTCGACCTAGGACGGACAGCACCTGGGGAGGGAGGCCGTTCAGGTACCCGTACGCCACGTAGACGCCGACGAAGACCAAGATGAGCGCCCCGATCACCGCGAAGATCTTGCGACCGCGGGACCACTTCGCCCGGGCGGTCTCCTCGGCCGGTCCGGCCGGTTTCGCGGTACCGTCCACGGCCCCCGACGAACCCTGCACGGTAAGTACATTGTGGACGATCGCGCCCGGACGCCGAGCGACGTCCTCCCTGCGAGTGGAACGTATCGGCCACAAAGGCTCAGAACGCTCAAGTACCGGGTGCCACATCGAACGGGGGATGGCAGTCATCGAGGTGCAGGCCCTCGGCAAGACGTACCCGGGAGGCACGCAGGCCCTCGAGGGCGTCTCCTTCGAGGTTCCGAAGGGCGAAGTCTTCTGCCTTCTCGGCCGCAACGGGGCCGGCAAGACCACGCTGCTTCGCATCCTGGCGACCCAGCTGCGTCCCACGACCGGGCACGCCACGGTGCTAGGACATGATGTGACGAAGGAGGCCCGCGCGATCCGCGAGAAGATCTCCGTGGTCCCCCAGGAGGCGCGCCCCCAGATGATGCTCTCCGCCTACGACCACATCTACCTCATGTCGATGATCCGCGGGATTCCGCGCGCCGAGGCCCGGCGCCGGACGCGAGCGATCATGGAGGAGTTCGACCTCTGGGAGCACAAGGACAAGCTCACCGCGGACCTGAGCGGCGGCCTGCGGCAGCGCGTGATGGTCGCGATCGCTCTGACGACGGACCCCGAGCTCCTGTTCCTCGACGAGCCCACGATTGGTCTCGATCCGCTCGGGCGGCGGCAGGTATGGGCCATGGTCCGCCGCATGACGAGACAGGGCGTGACCGTCCTCCTGACGACGCACTACATGGACGAGGCGGAGCGGCTCTCGGACCGTCTCGCGATCGTGGACAAGGGCCGGACGGTCTTCCTCGGCAGCGTCGAGGCGGCCAAGGCCCACGCCGGACACGGCATGCAGGTGATCATCGAGGCGCTCAACAACGGCGGCGAGCGGCAGGTCCTCAGCCCGAACTCGGATCAGGAGATCGTGCAGATCGTGCAGCGAGGGATTCAGGACGGGAAGCGGGTCACATTCAAGCCGCCGACCCTCGAGGACGCGTTCATCGCCATGGTGGGAGGGAACATCGATGATGAGAGCGCGTGAGGCCGTCTACATCGGCCTGTTCGATTCCCTGCCGCTCCTCCGCGACCCCATGCTCATGATCCTCCTGAGCCTGATCTCGTTCCTCCCCGTCCTCTTCATCTTCGTATTCAACGCGGGCCAACAGGCGTTCCTCCAGTCCGTGGTCGGGGCCATCGTCCTGAGCCTTGCGTTCGCGGGCATCGGCTCCGCTCAGTCCGTCTACTTCAACAAACACTGGTTCCGCTTCCAGGACATCTTCGTCGCCTCGCGGGTCTCGCCCGTCTCGTACGCGATCGGGTTGAGCGTGAGCACCCTGCTCGTCTCCCTGCCCGCGCTCGTCATCGCGATGACGCTCCTGCTCCTGGAGACGTCGGCGGGCATCCTGGGCATCCTGGCGGTAGCGCTCGTGGCCCTCGTGACCTGGATCGCCATGCTCCTGCTGGGCTTCGTCCTGGGCGCGAGCACGAAGAACACGCGGCGGGCGAACTCTCTGCCGCAGCTGCTCGGGCTCCTCCTCGGGTTCCTACCGCCGGTCTACTACCCGTTGGACCGGCTCCCGGTCTTTCTGCAGCCTCTCGCCCTCCTCATCCCCACGACGCAAGCGGCCCAGCTGTCCAAGAACTACGCGGGCCTCCTGGCCGTGCCGCTCACAGGCACGGAACTCGTGTTCGGCTGGGCCTACCTGATCGGGTTCGCGGTGGCCCTCGCCCTCCTCGCCTCGCGCCTGGCCCACTGGACGGACCCGTGAGGGGACGACGGAAAGTCTAAGCCGCTTGCGCCACGTCCCGCGGGCCATGAAGTCCGCGTTCGCCTATACGGGCATCCGCGTGCGGGACCTCGACCGAGCCATCGACTTCTTCACCCGGGTCATGGGCATGAAGCTCCGGGGGCGCGTGAAGCCGAAGTGGACGCAAGGGGAGTTCGCGAACCTCCTGAGCCGCGATGGGAAGCACTGGCTTGAGCTGAACTGGTACCCCGAGCAGGGTCCCGTGGAGGGTCCGTTCCGCGAGGGCGACACGTTGGACCACCTGGGTTTCGAGGTCGATGACTTGGACGCGGCCCTCGCGAGCCTGAAGGAGGAGGGCTACCTCGTGAAACACGGACCGTTCCATGGTGGGCGGTGGCACTACGCCTTCGTTCCCGTGGTGGATGGGCTCTGGCTCGACGTCTTCCACCGAGCCACGAAGCCCACGAAGAAGCGACGAATCGCTAGGCCACGGAAGACCCGGCGACGCCGCGGGTGACGGTGAGCCTCAGCTCTTCGCCGTGGGCGCGGGCCGCTCGAAGCGCACGCGAAGCTGATAGTTCCCCGAGGACGCGATCGTCTCGACCGGGAAACCGAGCTTGTGGAGGACCTTCATCGCGGGGGGGTTGTCCGGCAGGATCTCCGCCTCGAAGCCCGCAATCCCATTCTCCCTCGCGATCCGGGCGAGGTACTTCACCAGGTACGATCCGATGCCGCGCTTCTGGTAGTCGTCCCGGACCAGGTACGAGACCTCGGCCACGTTCGTGGAACGGTTCAGGTAGTACCGCCCGATGCAGATAATCTCCTCGCGCTCCGTCTTGTCGGGATCCTGGACGATGCCCACGATCCCCATCTCGTTCGTGTAGTCGATGTGGACGAAGTGCACGAGGTCGCGGTGGGGCATGGACTTCAGGGAGCGAAAGAACCGGTGGTAGATCGTCTGCTCGGAGAGCCGGTAGAACAGGTCCTTCATCATCTCCTCGTCCGTCATCTTGATGGGGCGGAAGAAGACCCGCGTGCCGTCCTCGAAGGTGTGGGTCATCTCCCACCGTTCCGGGTAGACCATGCCGATCTCGGAGATCTCGGGCACGTCGTCCGCGATGTACTTGAATGTCTTGGCCTGACGGATGAGGTCGGGGCGGAACTTGGGGTGGGCGATCGAGATCAGGGCAAGCGCACGCTCCTGGATCGTGCGGCCGTGCAGGTACGCGACGCCCCACTCCGTGACGATGTAGTGTACGTCCCCGCGGCTCGTGACCACGCCGGCCCCGGGCTTGAGCTGCGCGGTAATCCGGGAGATCGTGCCGTCCGCCGCGGTGGAGGGGAGCGCGATGATCGGCTTGCCGCCCTTGGCGCGGGCCGCGCCGCGGACGAAGTCCACCTGGCCGCCGATCCCCGAGTAGAAGTAGGCGCCGAGGCTGTCCGCGCACACTTGGCCCGTGAGGTCCACCTCGAGGGCGGAGTTGATGGAGACCATGCGGTCGTTTTGCGCAATGACGAACGGGTCGTTCGTGTAGGACACGGGATGGAACTCGATGAAGGGGTTGTTGTCCACGAACTCGTAGAGCGCCCTGGAGCCCATGCAGAAGGCCGCGACCACCTTGCCCTTGTGCAGCGTTTTCTTCATGTTCGTGATCACGCCGAGCTCGACGAGGTGCATCATCCCGTCCGAGAACATCTCCGTGTGAATCCCGAGGTCCTTCTTGTCCCGCAGGTAGTACAGGACGCTGTCCGGGATCGTGCCGATCCCCATCTGGAGCGTGGAGCCGTCCTCGACGAGGTTCGCGATGTACTTCCCGATGTTCCGTGCGATCTCGTCGGCCACGCCCACCTGGGTCTCCAGGATCGGGTAGGCCACCGGGATCAGGAAGTCAATGTCGTCCACGTGGAGGAACGAGTCGCCGAGGGTCCGGGGCATCTCCCGGTTGACCTCGGCGATCACGAGGTTCGCCGCCTCCGTGGCCGGCTTCACGACGTCCGTGCTCACGCCGTAGGAGCAGTATCCGTGCCGGTCGGGCGGGCTCACCTGGATCAGAGCGACGTCGATGGGCACGCGCCCCGTCTCGAAGAGCCGCGGGATCTCGCCCAGGAAGATGGGCGTGTAGTCCGCCCGCCCTTGGGCCACCGCCTCCCGCACGTTGGGGCCGATGAAGAGGGCGTTGTGGCGGAAGTTGTCGCCCCACTTGGGCTCCGCGTACGGCGCGATGCCCAGGGTCATGATGTGAACGATCTCCGTGCCGAAGACCGCGTTCGCGCGCTTCACGAGGGCCTCGACGAGCCGCTGGGGTTCCGCGGCCCCCGACCCGATGAAGATGTGGTCCCCACTCTGGATCGCGGACACGGCCTCGTCCGGGGTGCGGACCTTCTCCTCGTAGCGCGTCTGCCAGTCCTGCGCCGCGCTCGAATCGGGGCTCTGCACGGGATCACCTTCCGGGCTCACGCGGACGAATGCCACGTCGGACCTAAGGAGCCTTCCCCTCCACGGCGGCGAGCCACTTCCGGACTTCCTCGACGGCGCCGGGATCCTCCAGGGTGGTCGTGTCGCCGATCTCCTGGCCGCTCACGAGGGCGCGGATCACGCGCCGCATGATCTTCCCGCTGCGAGTCTTCGGGAGCTTGTCCGTGATGTAGATCGCCTCCGGGGCGGCGATGGGGCCGATCTCCTTACGCACGTGCTTCTTGAGCTCGTCCTTGAGCGCCTCGGACCGTTCCTGGCCCGTCTTCAGGACCACGTAGGCCACGAGGACCTGGCCCTTGAGCTGGTCCGGCTTCCCAACGACCGCGGCCTCCGCGACCTTGGGATGGCTCACGAGGGCGGACTCGACCTCCATGGTGCCGATCCGGTGGCCCGCGAGGTTGATCACGTCGTCGATGCGACCCATGAGCCAGAAGTAGCCGTCCTCGTCCACGCGCGCCCCGTCCCCGGTGAAGTACTTGCCCTTGATCTGGGACCAGTACGTGGCCTTGTACCGCTCCGGGTCCTTGTAGATCGTCGTGAGCATCGCGGGCCATGGCTTCGTGATCACGAGGTAGCCGCCGCGGTTCACGCCCGCGCGCTGTCCGGTTTCGTCGACGACCTCCGCGCTCACGCCCGGGAACGGGAACGTGGCCGACCCAGGCTTCTGGGGCCCGACCGCGGGGAGGGGCGTGATCAGGATCATGCCCGTCTCCGTCTGCCACCACGTGTCCACGACGGGGCAGCGGGAGCCGCCGATCTTCCTGTAGTACCACCGCCACGCCTCCGGGTTGATGGGCTCGCCCACGGTCCCCAGGAGCCGCAGAGTGGACAGGTCGTGCGCCTTGGGCCAGTCGTCGCCCCAGCGCATGCACGCGCGGATCGCGGTCGGGGCCGTGTACATGATCGTGACGCCGTAGTCCTCCACGAGGGACCACCAGCGGTCCTGCTTCGGGAAGTCGGGGGCGCCCTCGTAGATGAAGGACGTCGCGCCGTTCGCCAGGGGGCCGTACACGATGTACGAGTGCCCCGTGACCCAGCCGATGTCCGCCGTGCACCAGTAGAAGTCATCCTCGCGCAGGGCGAAGATCATCCGCTGGGTCGCCGCGACGCCGACGAGGTAGCCGCCCGTGGAGTGGACGATCCCCTTGGGCTTGCCCGTGGTGCCCGACGTGTACAGGACGAAGAGCGGGTCCGTGGCGTCCATGGGCTCGGGCTCGCACCAGGGGTCTGCGTGGGCCATGAGGTCGTGCCACCAGACGTCGCGGCCCTCCTTCATCGCGCAATCGCCGGTCGCGCGCTTGAATACGACCACGTGCTTCACGCTGGGCAGGTCCGCAATCCCCTCGTCCACGGTCTTCTTGAGCGGGACGAGGCTGCCGCGGCGGTACCCCGCGTCCGCGGTGACGATGATCGCGGACTCCGCGTCCGACGCACGGTCGTGGATCGCCTTGGAGCTGAAGCCGCCGAAGATCACGCTGTGGGGCGCCCCGATCCGGGCGCACGCGAGCATTGCGATGGGCAGCTCGGGGATCATGGGCATGTAGATCGTGACCCGATCCCCGCGCTTCACGCCTAGAGACTTCAGGACGTTCGCGAACTTGTTCACCTCGCGCCACAGCTGGTAGTACGTGAAGACCTTCTTGTCGCCGGGTTCGCCTTCCCACACGATCGCGGCCTTGTTCCGCCGCTCCGAGTGCACCTGGCGGTCCAGGCAGTTCTCGGAGACGTTGATCTTCCCGCCGACGAACCACTTCGCGAACGGCGCGTCCCATTCGAGGACCTTGTCCCACTTCCGGATCCAGTGGTACTGTTCCGCCTGCCTGGCCCAGAACCCCTCCGGGTCCTTGGCCGCCTGCGCATAGACGGCGTCGTCCTTGACCAGGGCGCGGCGGCGGAAGTCGTCCGACGGAGGATACTGTTCCTTTTCCTTGAGCAGGCTGTCGATGGTGGCACTGGACACAACCATGGTCGCGACCCCGGTTCGGAATCGTTCCAGGCGATGCCCTCTTTTATAAGGGCTGGTCAAGCACAATCCATAGAAAGTATATAGCGTGAGCGGATTCCCGCGCAGCTCGCGGCCGGGCGCCTCGCGCACTCGTCCCGTAGGGTATTTTCCATAGCTCCTTACCCGGCAAGGGCTGAACGGGCCGACGGAGCCCGCCAACGGATGCGGCGGACCTGATGAAACGAGGTGGATCAGGATGAGTCAAATGACTGCGCCTTCGCCGACGAGTCTGAACGAGAAAGCCCTCCTGGCAGACCCCGCGCCCCTCGGCTTGGCCGGCTTCGCGTTCACGACGTTCCTTCTCAGCTTCGTGAACACCGGATGGCTCGGCGCGAGCGCGGTGGGCGTCGTTGTCCCCCTGGCGCTGTTCTACGGGGGGCTGGGCCAACTCCTGGCGGGTGTGTTCGAGATGCGCAAGGGGAACACCTTCGGATTCACGGCCTTCAGTAGCTACGGGGCCTTCTGGCTCTTCTTCGGAAGCCTCGTCCTCCTAGAGAAGATGGGCCTGATCGCGCCGCCCGCGGTCGCCGTGGGGACGGCCCTGCTGCTCTACGGGATCTTCACCTTCTACATGTGGATCCCCGCGATGTTCGCGAACCTCTCCCTGAACCTGACGTTCCTCTTCCTGTGGCTGGCCTTCGTGTTCCTGGGCCTGGGCGACGTGCTTCCCAGCACGATGGCGACGACGGCGGGAGGCTACTTCGGCATCTTCTCGGCCACCGCCGCTGCGTACACGAGCTTCGCCATCGTCACCAACTCGAACCTGGGGGCAGGAACGATTCCCCTCGGACCGGGCCTGCGCCGCCGCGCGAAGGCCGTTCGGGCTCCCTACGTTGGAGCGCAAAGCCACCCGTGAACCGGCGGGAGACGGATCGGCCCCACGAGTCGGAGGCCTTAGGGCCGGAGGATGACCTTGATGGAATCCTGGGCGGAGGCCACGAGGCGAAACCCTTCGCCCGCCTTCTCCAGCGGGAGGCGGTGCGTGACGAGATCGTCCACCTGGACCTTCTCGAGCCGCAGGAGCTCGATCGCGGCCCGTATGTCCTGAGGCGCGCCGCCATACGATGAGGTCAGGGTCACTTCCTCCCGCCAGAGCGCGTTGAAGGGCACGGCAATCGTGGCCGCGGGATCCGTCGGAGCGAAGAAGAGCACCCGGCCGCCGCGGTCCACGGACGCGAGACCCTGGGCAATCGCCGCGGGAGCGCCCGTACACGTGATCACGAGGTCCGCGAGGTGACCGCGGTTCTCCGCCTTCACGCGTGCGGGCACATCCTCCCTGCCGTCGATAACGGCGTCCGCTCCGGAGCGGCGAGCGGCCTGCTTCCGGTATTCCACGACATCGGTCGCGAGGATCTTGCCCGCGCCGAGCTCCCGGGCAAGCCGGATGTGCAGGAGCCCCGCGATCCCGCTGCCTAGGACCAGGACGGTCCCCCCGTTCGGCACGCCGACGAGGCGCTGGCCGCGGGCCACGCAGGCGAGCGGCTCGATGAAGACCGCCCGGTCGTCCGAGACCTCCGAGGGGAGCTTGTACATCCCGCGGTCCATGTTGATCTTCGGGACGCGCACGAATTCCGTGAAGCCACCGGGATCGAAGTTCGTGGTTCGCAGGGTGTCGCAGACGGTCTCGTGCCCGGCCTTGCAGTAGCGGCACTCCCCGCACGGGACGTGGTGGGAGACGAACACGCGGTCGCCCACCTTGACCCGGCGGACGCCCGCACCGACCTCGACGACCTCCGCGGCGATCTCGTGCCCGAGGACCAGGGGCGCCTTCGGCTTGCGGTACCATTCCATGACGTCGGAGCCGCAGATGCCGCTCGCGCGGACCTTCACGAGGGCCTCGCCCGCGCCGATCGTCGGCTTCGGCAGGTCCACCAGGCGCACGTCGCTGTTCGAGTAGTACATCGCGGCGCGCATGGGGTGCCGTCCGCCGCGCTCAGCGCTTGGCCTTGGAGCCCTTCACGTACTCGAGGGCCTCCTTCGCGGAGGCGTGCTCGTGCACGACCGCGCGCACGGCGCGGATCATGCCGACCGCATTCGGGGCCTGCCAGATGTTCCGCCCCATGTCCACGCCGGCGGCGCCCGCCTCGATCGCGCGCTGCGTGAGTTCGAGGGCGTCCAGCTCCGTGTCGAGCTTCGGGCCGCCCGCGACGACGAGGGGAACGGGGCAGCTTTCGACCACCTTCTCGAACTCGTCGCAGTAGTACGTCTTCACGAAGTGCGCGCCGAACTCCGCGGCGATGCGGCACGCCAGGCTCAGGTAGCGCACGTCGCGCTTCTCGAGCTCCTTGCCGACCGCGGTCACGGCGAGCACGGGCATCCCGACTTCCTCGCCCAGGTCCACGAGCGCACCCAGGTTCACGAGGCTGTCGTGCTCGTGGGGCGCGCCCACGAAGATGGAGAGGGCGACCGCGGATGCGTTGAGCCGGATCGCCTCGTCCATGGAGGTGGTCACCTCCTCGTGGCTCAGATCCTCCTTGAGGACACTCGCCCCGCCCGACACGCGCAGGACGATGGGCGTGTTGAACGCGGGGTCGATCGACGTGCGGATGACACCGCGGGTGATCATGAGGCCGTCCGCGAAGGGCAGCAGGGGTTCGATCGTCTTCCGCGGCACCTCGAGCTTGTGCGTGGGTCCGAGGAAGTACCCATGGTCGACGGCGAGCATGACCGTCCGATGGTCCGTGGGGCGGATGATCCGGGACAGTCGGTTGTGGAGTCCCCAACTCATACGGTTCCCTCCCTTCGGGAGACGAACCGTCCCATTCGAAGCGGGCTATTTAGCCTTTCCCCGCGACCACGGCGCGGCGTTCCGTCGCGCGGCGGACACGGTCCGCGGACCGCTACTTGATCGCGCTCTCGATCTTCGTCTTGAGGTCCTCGGGGATCGAGGTGATCTTGTGGACCTCGGAGGCATGGTCCTGGATCTTCTTCATGAGACCGTTCTTCGTGATGGCCTTCGCCGCGAACTTGCAGTCCATGCCGATGTCCGCGCACTTGAAGCTCGGCATTGGGGCGACCACAGCGGAAGGGGGTAAAGTAACTTTCGAGGGACGGCGTGTGGGAAACGCGAGCCTCCGGGTGCGGCGGAAGCCTCATGGGGCTCCCGCACGTTCCCCGAGCGATGCCCCTCGATGTGTGGGCGGAGCGGGAGCGACTTCTCGGCGCCATGCGCGGGGTGGCTCGTCCGGGGACCTGGGAGAAGCTCCAGGCGTACCTCGGCTCGCCGGTCCCCGTACTGGGCCTATCCACCCCACAGCTCCGGGCCCTCCAGGCTCAGTTCCGGAAGGACCACCCGACCCTGACGGTGCGGGAGGTGAACCTCCTCGCGGGGGCCCTGTGGTCCGGCCACACGTTCGAGGAGAAGGCGCTTGCGATCGGGCTCCTGGACCGCCACCGCGACGTGCTCGACGAGCGCTCGTGGCTCTTGGCGGATTCCTGGGTCGACGAGGCCACGGGGTGGGCGCTGAGCGACGGCCTCGCCTCCGGACCCATCAGCTCCATGGCCCGATCGACGCCCAAGCGGTTCGCCGAACTCCTGCGGTGGACCAAGGCGAAGAACTTCTGGCGCCGCCGCGCGTCCACCTACGCACTGAACGAATTCGTCCGCGGGGGCGAGCTGGACAAGCCCTTCCGCCTCCTGGAACGCCTCCTGTACGACGAGGAGTTCTGGGTGCAGCGGGCCGTGGGGACCTGGCTCCGGGAATGCTGGAAGCGGGACCGCCGGAGGACCGAGGCGTTCTTGCGGAAGCACGCGCGAGGCCTCCCACCCGTGACCATCACCGTGGCGACGGAACGCGCGTCCAAGGCGTTCCGCGAGGAACTGCGGCGGAAGAGTCGGTCGAGGCCCAGGTAGGTGTCGAGCTCAACCGGGGGCCGCGGCCTTTCTCTTCAACAAGACCTCCAGGTCCTCGGGATAGCGGGCCTTTCGCCGGCCCGAGAGGAGTTCGGCCTGCGCCTCCCGGACGCCCCCGGGGATGTCGGACCAGAGCCCGCGAACGATCGCGTCGAGTTTCCGTTCCGCAGCGGCAACGGACTCACCCACCGTGGAAATGTCCAGGCCGCGGACGGGCCCGTAGTACGCGTACACGTGGAGGTTTCCCTTGAAGAAGCAGGCGCTGTAGGGAATCGCCTGCGCGCCCGCGTGCTCCGCGACCTTCGCGAAGCGCTCGACCTCCTCAGGCGTCACGCGGGCGGGAGCCCCGATCTCCGTGAGGAGCTCCGCCGTGGACACGAACCACGTCTCCTTGCGATGCGTGTCGAAGATCAGGGGGAGCCCGTCGACGACGAACGTACCGTACGAAGTCTCCTGGGTGTCCGCATCGAACACGGTGAGCCCGTGGTCCTCCGGCGCCAGCCGACGGAGGAGCAAGAACGCATCGCGCTCCGCACTCACGGTGGACGGAGAGACGCACCCCTACTTGAGTCTGCGGCGATGACCGGCGTTCCCGTGGTTCCCATCGTACGCACCGCAGCCTTATACGCGAACGGCAATTGTGGGCCCCGAACCGAGGCGTGTGCATGGCGGACAAGATTCTCATCCAGGAGAAGCCTCTCAGGAGCTTCTGCGAACAAGTCCTCATGAAGCTCGGGGTGCCGGCGGACGACGCGGGCGTGACGACGGACGTCCTCGTCCTTGCGGACCTTCGCGGCATCGAGAGCCACGGCGTCGCGCGGCTCCAGCGGTACGTGAGCGGGCTCCAGGAAGGCTACATGAAGCCCACGGACCACAGCACGATCGTCCGGGAGACGAAGGCCACCGCGCTGCTCGACGGGGCGCAGAGCCTCGGGCAGGTCGTCGGCAAGAAGGGCATGGAGCTCGCGATCCGGAAGGCCAAAGAGACCGCGGTCGGCGTCGTGACCGTGAGGAACTCGAATCACTACGGCATCGCCGGGTACTATTCCTTGATGGCGCTCGAGCACGATCTGATCGGAATGAGCATGACGAACGCCGCGCCGCTCGTCGTGCCCACGTTCGGCCGATCGGCCGTCCTCGGGACGAACCCGATCAGCATCACCGCGCCGACGTCGCACGAGACGCCCTTCGTCTTCGACATGGCCACGGCGACGGTCCCGCGGGGCAAGGTCGAGGTCTACAACCGGGCGGGCAAGCCTATGCCGCACGGCTGGGCGGTGGACGAAACCGGGAAGAGCACCTCGGACGCGGCCCGCGTCCTGAACGCCTTGTCCAAGCGTCTCGGCGGCGGCCTCCTGCCCCTCGGAGGCGAGGGCGAGGAACTCGGAGGCCACAAGGGCTACGGGCTCGCCCTCTTGGTCGACGTCCTCTCGGGAGTCCTCCCCGGCGCGGCCACGGGGCTCCAGGTCTACGCGGACGAAAAGCGTCCGGACGTGGGTCACTTCTTCCTGGCGATCGATCCGGGAGCGTTTCGGCCGCTGGAGGAGTTCAAGCGGGACATGGACCGCCTCGCCCGCGAGCTCAAGGACAGCCCGAAGGCGGAGGGCCAGACGCGCATCTACGTCGCGGGCGAGAAGAGCTTCGCGCGCATGGAGAAATACCGGAAGGAAGGCATCCCGCTCTCTCCGAAGGTCGCCGAGAACCTGAAGCAAATCGGTTCCGATCTGCGCGTACCTTGGACCGGTCCGTAGTCGTTGTCGCAGTCCTAATAAGCCGCGCTTGGTTGCGGAGACCGCAGGACCCTCATGGAACCCTGGGACGTCGCCATCGTGGGAGGCGGAATCCTCGGCACCTCCGTCGCCTACTGGCTCGCGGCCCGCTACGACGGCCGGTTCGTCGTCCTGGAGAAGGAGCGCGACGTGGCCCTGCATGCGAGCCGGCGGAACACGGGCGTCGTCCACCGGCCGTTCTACCTGAATCCTGCGAAGGCGAGAATCTTCGCCCGTGCGGCCGGCATTTCGTATCATCTCTGGAAGAAGTACGCCGCGACGAAGGGGCTCCCGTGGTACGAGATCGGAACCTACGAGGTGGCGCTCGAGGACGGGCAGATGTCCCACCTGGGGGCGTACGTGGGCTACGCCGCGGAAAACGGGATGGCGCCCTCCGAGGTCGAGCTCCTCGACAGACGCGAGATGGCGCGTCGGGAACCGAACGTTCGGTGCGAGGGCGCCCTGTTCTCGAGGACGGACACGGCCGTGGACTACCAGGCGTTCACGGAATCGGTCAAGGCGGATGCGGAGGCGCTCGGGGTCCGGTTCCTCACCGGCGCGGACGCGACCTCCGTCCTCGCGTCGGACTCGGGCATCGAAGTCCGCGTGGATGGGGCGAACGAGCCCGTTCGCGCCGGATTCCTGATCGGCTGCGCGGGCGGGAGCGCGATCGACCTCGCCCACGCGATGGGGGTCGCGCTGGAGTACACGGACATGCACTTCCGAGGCGAGTACTGGACGATCGACGCGCACGCCGCGGACCTCGTCCGGCACAATGTCTACTCGGTTCCGCGGCACACGGACCTTCCGTTCCTTGATCCACACTGGGTGATCCGCGCGAACGGCCGGCGGGAGATCGGGCCGAACGCCGTGCCTGTCTCCGGGCCGGCGTCCTACGATGGGCTGTTCCGACCCATGGGCCCGTGGTTCGCGAAGTTCTTCGAGCCGCCGATCTTCAACAAGGTCCGCCTCATGCTCGACAAGGACTTCCTGAGCCTGGCCACCCAAGAGATGTGGAGCTCAGTCTCCAAGGAGGCCATGCTGCAGCGCGTGCAGCGGTTCCTGCCCGGGTTGAGGCTCGCGCACCTCGTCTCGCCGGGGACCGCGGGCATCCGCACTCCGGTGGTCAACCGCCGCGGGGGGATCGTGAAAGAAGCCATCGAGGTGCCCGGACCCCACTCGTACCACATCTTGAACTACAATTCCCCGGGGGCCACGGGCTCTCCCGCGTTCGCCGCGTACCTCGTGGACCGCCTCGCCAACCGCGGGGACCTGGATCATCTCAAGCCGAGCCCGAAATCGGGGGGCTCGTGGAACTGGGACGAAATCGCGAAGTACATGGAACTGGCGGGGTAGACGCGCGGCCTCCGAATCCGGGCTTACGCGCCTTTGAGCTGAATCCAGTACGTAGGGTCGTCGACGATCAGATACGTGGGCTTGCCGTTCCTCTCCTGGTCCCGGACCCAGGCTTGTAGGCGCGTCTGCGGGTCCTCGCCGCGCTTGCCGACGTAGCGGAAGGGGAGCAACTTGCGCTCCTCGTCCGTGAGCCCGTCGCACAGGAGCCACAGGTGTCCCCAGCCTGTGCGGCGGTACTGGACGAGCATGTCCACGGGTTTCTGCTTCCCGATCTTGAAGTCCGCCATGACGACCTTCTGGACCGCCCGCAGGGCGCGGTCGATCGCCTCGGGACCTAGCTTGGCAGGATCCCCACCTAGGGCGATCAGGTCGTCCGCCTCCTGGAGCACGGGGGCCGCGATCTTCATCAGGTTTCGGAACTCCTCGTTCCCGAACCCGTCCGGGCATGGGGCCACGCAGACCACGGTCCCGCCCGGCTTCACGGCACGCGCCGCGGCGTTGATCGCCTTCCCGGCCTGATAGACGTTGATCCCCAGGTGGCGTGCCGTCACGATCGCGATGTCCGCGAGCCGCGGGATCGACGCGGCGTACACCTTGTCGAGGTCGTGCCGCAGCCTCCGGTGGACGGCGACGATATCGCCGCCCTGGAGCGCAACCACCTGGTACGCAGGGTTCAGGACGCAGACCACGGCGTAGACGAAGCTCCCGCGGGCCCGGAGCGCGTCCAGGACGATCCGCACGGCCGCGCGCTTGTACTCGTACACCGGGTTGCCGTCTAGGATGCCCATGTCCACGTGGGGCGCGAACCCAAGCTCGCCGAACATCCGGAGGTGGTCCGCGGTCGTGAGCGCCCGCCCCGCAATCCCGGGCACCAGGTGCTTCGGCCCTCCGCTCACGCCGGCGAAGTAGTGGTAGTCGAGGTCGCACAGGGAGAGGATGAGCTCCGAGCGGGCGGCCCGTCCGTTCAGCTCGATGGGCGTGCCGTCGGGCATCGCGCCGAGCTTCTCGAGGTCCTCGCGGTCGTGATGGAAGAACACGCGGTCCTTCCAGGCGGGCCACAGCTTGTCCCCGAGCATGTACGGCCACTCCTCCGGTTTCGGGTCCCGGTGGGTCGCCGCGGCGATGATCAAGGCGATCCGCTCCCGCTTGACGCCGTGGGCCTGGAGCCACTCGAGGAGGCCGGGCAGGAGGAGACGTTGGTGGGCGCACGGCCGCGCGTAGTCGTCGATTATGACCGCGACATCCCCGCCGCGGTACCGGGAGACGAGCCATTCGTTCAGGGCAGGGACCAGGTCCGGCGTCGAGGACACCTCGAGCGCTTGCCGCCGGGCGACCGCCACGTCCGGCACCGCGGGCGCACCTTCGGGCGTCCGCAGCGGAACGAGTCGGCCCTCGGACAGGACGCGATCCGGGAGGAAGTCGGATAGGAAGCGATCCCCGTACGCGAGGCGGGGCACTTGCGCCGCGATGCTCTTCGCCACCATGGGTCGCCACAACGCGGGACGCGATATTTAACGGACGCGCACCCACCGTGCGGATGGCCCCGCATCCGGCGCCTTCCGAGCCCGTGCGTCTTCCTGTCGATCCTCCAGTGGACGCGTCCAGGGATTACACGTGCAGTACGTACCTTAGCTATATCCGGCGTCCGGAGGGTCGACGCCCACAGGATGGCGGGAGCGATGGAGCTGACATCCCCTCGTTCGGTGGCTCCCGAGTTCTGGCCCGGAGTCGCCTCGAGGTCACGCGGCGTTGCACGCCGAGCCGGCAGGGGATCAACGCTCGCCGCCTTGGAGGAATTCCCATGAGATTTGCGTATTTCCCGGGGTGCGCGGCGCAGGATGAGTGCGAGGAGCTCGACGAGTCCACGCGCGCGGTGGCGAAGGAACTCCGGATCGAACTCGTCGACCTAGAGGGCGCCGCGTGTTGCGGCGCGGGGGACCTCCAACGGACGGAGCCCGAACGCGCCCTGGCGGCGAACGCCGGCACCCTGTCCCTGGCACAGGCCAAGGGGCTCGACATCCTCACCGTGTGCGGCGCGTGCCAGCTCTACCTGTCCGAAGCCGCGCAGGCCCTCGAGGACCCGGATACACGCGCGAGGATCAACCACGCCCTGGGACGGGCGGGACCGAGCGCCTACGGCGGTGGCGTTCGGGTCAAACATCTCCTCCAGGTCCTGCTGCAGGACGTCGGCGAGAAGAAGCTCGCGGCCCACGTGCGGCGACCGCTCGGCGACGTCGCGGTGGGCGCGTTCTACGGGTGCCGCCTCTTGCGGGCTCCTGGTGCGGAGGCGTTCGACACGCCTGCGGACCCGAAATCGATTGAGCGCCTTGTCCGGATCCTCGGCGGGAATCCGCTGCCGTACCGAGGCCGGACCGCCTGCTGCGGGTTCGATGCCCCGACGGTGAGCGAGGACCTCACCTCGCGGTTGTCCGGCGCGGCCCTCGCAGAGGCAAAGGACGCGGGTGCGACGATGCTTGCGACCCCTTGCCCACTCTGTCACCTCGTGCTCGACGCGCATCAGAAGGAGGCCTCGAAGGCCGCAGGCCGGCGGATCGGCATGCCCATCCTCCATCTCCCCCAGCTCGCCGGGCTCGCGTTCGGCATCGATCCGGGCCGCCTCGGCGTGGGGCGCCACACGGTCAGCGTGGCCCCTGTCATCGGGATGCTCGAGGCACAGGAGGTCGTGAAGGCGTGACGGACGGGGAACGCAAGGTCGGCGTCTTCATCTGCCATTGCGGCGGGAACATCTCCGACGTCGTCGATGTCAACGCCTTACGGGAGTTCGCCGCGAAGCAAGCCGGGGTCGTGGCCGCCACGGACTTCCGGTTCATGTGCTCGAACCAGGGGCAGGCGCAGCTCCAGGAGACGATCAAGGAGAAGGGACTCGACGGGGTCGTCGTCGCATGCTGCACCCCCAAGATGTACGAGGACATGTTCCGCGAGACCGCCAAGGACGCGGGGATGAACCCGTACCTCCTGGAGATCGCCAACGTGCGCGAGCAGTGCGCCTACGCCCACCGGTCCCAGCCCGAGAAGGCGACGGAGAAGGCGAAGGCCCTCGTGGGAGCCCAGGTCGCCAAGGTCCTCCGTCTCCGGGCTCTCGAGGTGAAGATCGCCCCCATCCACGAGGGCGTCGCAGTGATCGGTGCGGGGATCGCGGGGATCCACGCGGCCATCCTGCTCGGCAATGCCGGGCACAAGGTCACGCTCATCGAGAAGAGCCCCACGATCGGCGGCAACATGGCGCGCTTCGACAAGACGTTCCCCACGATGGACTGCGCGATGTGCACCCTCTCCCCGAAGATGAACCAGGTCTTCAACCACAAGAACGTCGAGCTGCTCACGTACGCCGAGGTCACGAATGCCGTCCGCACGCCGGGGAAGTTCACGCTGACCGTTCGCAAGAAGCCCCGCTACGTGACGGACGACTGCATCGGGTGCAATCGGTGCACGGAGCGCTGCCCCGTGAGCACGCCCAAGAGCCCGGTCAAGGTGGAATCCGAATGGAACATGGGGCTCGACCTCCGCAAGGCGATCTACCTCCCGTTCTCCCAGGCCCTCCCGCAACTCTGGACGATTGACGCGGACCACTGCTTCTACTTCCAGAGGAACCGCGCGTGCCGGATGTGCGCGAACGTGTGCCCCGCGGACGCCATCGACTTCTCCATGCAACCGGAGGAAGTCAAGGTCGAGGTGGGCGCGGTCGTCGTCGCCACGGGGTACCGTCCGTTCGACGCTACGCAGGTCGCGCACTACGGGTTCGGGACGTATCCGGACGTGTACCATGGCCTGCAGATCGAGAGACTCCTGTCCTCCACGGGACCCACCGGTGGGAAGCTCGTGAAGAAGGACGGGACGCCGCCGACGTCCGTGGGGATCATCCACTGCGTCGGCTCACGCGACGAGAAGTACCGCCCGTACTGCTCGCGCGTGTGCTGCATGTACTCCCTGAAGTACGCCCATCTGATCCGCGAGCGGACCGGGGCGCGCGTGTACAACTTCTACATGGACATGCGCGCGAACGGGAAGGGATACGAGGAGTTCTACCAGCGCGTGGCCTCCGAGCAGGTCGGGTTCGTCCGCGGGAAGCCCGCGCGGGTGACGGACGTCGCGACGTCGCCGGAGGAGCAGGGCAAGCTCATGATCGTCGTCGAGGACACGCTCGCGGGTGTCACCCTCCGCGTGCCGGTGGACATGGTCGTACTGAGCACCGCGATGGAGCCGGGAGACGTCGACGGGCTCCTGGCCTCCCTCCACCTCGACAAGACCGCGGACGGGTTCGTGAAGGAATATCACCCGAAGATCAACCCCACGGACACCGCGGTGAAGGGCGTCTTCGTCGCGGGCTGCGCCCAGGGCCCCAAGGACATCACGGACACGATCGCGCAGGCCGGCGCCGCGGCGATGTCCGCGGCGACGTTCCTCGGGAGCGGCGAGATGACCCTGAACCCGCTCGTCGCGGAGGTGAACCCGGATCTGTGCCGCGCGTGCGACCGATGCACGGACGCGTGCGAGTTCGACGCCGTCCACATCGACCCGCAGGGGCTCGTCGCGGTCGTGGACGAGACCTCGTGCGAGGGATGCGGGAAGTGCACGGTCGTCTGTCCCACGGGCGCGATCACCGTGCGCCAGTTCACGAAGCCGCAGATCGTCGCGTCCATCGACGCGCTCGCTCCGAAGGCGGTGGCCCCATGACGGCCGACCCCGAGATCCTCGCGCTCTGCTGCAACTGGTGCGGGTACAACGCCGCAGACCAGGCGGGCGCCGCGAAGATCCCGTATCCGTCCGCGGTGAAGATCGTCCGCCTCATGTGCACGGGCATGGTGGACCCGTACTACGTCCTCCGGGCGTTCGAGCGCGGGTTCGACGGTGTCCTCGTGATGGGCTGCCACCCGGGTTCGTGCCACTACAAGAGCGGGAACGTCCAGGCGCGCGAGCAGACGGACCGTCTCTCGGGCGTCCTCCGGACGCTGGGCATCGGCCCCGAGCGGCTCCGGATGGAAGCGGCCTCGAGCTCGGAGGGACCGCGGTTCGCGGAAATCGCGAACGAGTTCACGGACACCCTTCGGAAGCTTGGCCCGAGCCCCCTGCGGGAGGTGGCCTGATGGCGGCCCTCGCATCCCCGACGGTTGGCCCGGACGACGCCCTGCGAATCCTGGCCCAGGAGGGCTGCATCCAGTGCAACAAGTGCACCCTGAGCTGCCCCGTCCACCGGGCAGACGTCCTCTTCAGCCCCCGCAAGGTGGTCCTCCGGGCGTACCTGGGCGGGGCGGACGGCATGAGCGAGCGAGACCTCTGGGCCTGCCTCACGTGCGGGGAGTGCCAGGCGGTCTGCCCGACCCAGGTGCCGTACCCGGCGTTCATCCGCGCGAAGCGGGAGGCGTTGCGCCCCATCCGGGAGCGGACCGCACCGTGCAAGCACGGTGGGTACAAGGACCTCCTGGCCAAGATCATGGCGAAGCCGAACCTGAAGCAGGACCGCCGCGCCTGGATCGGGGACGGGCTCAAGGTCGCGGACACCGGCGACGTGATCTATTTCACGGGCTGCATGCCCTACCTCGACGGCGTCTTCTCCTACTGCGACAGCGCCCGGATCGGGAAGGCGGCGATCAAGATCATGAATGCGGCCGGGATCGTGCCCGTCGTCGCGAACGCGGAACGGTGCTGCGGCCACGACGCCCTCTGGAACGGCGACCGCGAGACGTTCGAGACCCTGGCCCGCCGGAACGCGGAGTGGATCCGGGCGAGCGGCGCGAAGCGCCTCGTGACCACATGCGCCGAGTGCTACTCCATGCTGAAGTACGAGTACCCGAAGGTCGTCGGCGAGTGGCCCATTGAGGTCCTCCACATGACCCAGCTCATCCAGGAACTCGTCCAGGAGGGACGGCTCGCGTTCACGAAGCCCGTGGACCTCACGGTCACGTACCAGGATCCCTGCCGCCTCGGCCGCCACTCCCGGGAGTACGACGCACCGCGGGCCGTCCTGCAGGCGATCCCGGGCGTCACACTGGTCGAGATGGACCGCGTGCGGGAGAACGCGATGTGCTGCGGCGTCGGGGCGTACTCGAATTGCGACGCGCAGACGAAGTTCCTGCAGCAGGAGCGCCTCGAGGAAGCCGCGTCGAAGGCGGGGAACCTGGTCACCGCGTGCCCGCACTGTCGCATCCACTTCTCCTGCTACCTCGACGGCCGGCCCGTGGATCCCCTCCCCGCGCTGAAGATCATCGACCTGACCGACCTCGCCGCGCAAGCCCTGGGGTGAGAGGTTGGTTGCCCTCGCCCTCGAGCAAGGCCGGGAGGACGCGACGTTGGCGTTCCTCCGAGAGGCGAGGATCCCATATCAGGCGGGCGAGCTCCTGGGGTACGCCACGGACGCGTCGTTCCTCACGCTCGGGGTCCCCACCCGGATCGCCTTCCCCAAGGACGAGGCGGAGTGCGTGGCCCTCACGGAACATGCGGTGCGGCATGGCGTCGCGCTCGTGCCTCGGGGAACGGGGTCGGGCACCGCAGGGGCAGCCATCGCGCCCCCCGGGTCGCTCCTCGTGGACATGGAGCGGGTCGGTGCGACCGATGCGCGCGGCCACCGGCGCGGGCTCTTCACGCCCCTGATCGTGGACGCGAACGGGGGCGCCGTCGACCTGGCGAACGCGGGACCCGAGGACGAGCTGTACGTCCGCGTCGGCGCGGGACGGACGAGCGACGAGACAAATCGAGCACTCGCCAGGTACGCGTGGACCGTGGCCGTCGTGCCGAGCAGTGGCTACAGCACATTCGGCGGGAACTTCGCGACGAACGCGCGAGGCAGCGGGACTCCCGCCTTCGGCGCTTTCGGCGACGCGGTCAACCGCCTCCGGATGGTCGCAACGTCGAAGGAAGGCGCGCGCGTCCTCGAGATCACGGACCGGAAGGAAATCCGACGCCTCGCCGGCCACCACGGGCTCTGTGGCCTCGTCACGGAACTCGACGTTCGGATCGCCCCGATCCCGAAGCCGGAGGACATGGTGTGCGCGATCCTTTCCATCGAGTCCGAGGAAGCCGGGCGTCTCGGTGCGACCATGGGCCGTCTGATGAAGCGGGTCGCGGCCTCCTGCCGGTACTTCGCGGGCGAGTTCCTCTTCATCGACGAAGGGATCGTGCGGCCGGACGACCCGATCCGAACGGACCCGGTCCTCGGCGCCTATTTCGCCGTCACGCCCGGCCGGCGCCGCATGGTCCTGCTGTACCGGGGACGCACGGAAGGCATGGAGCCGCTGCCCCGCATCGCGGCGGAATTCCCGGACGTCGGCTACCGGGAGATCACGTTCCCAGAATTCCGGAAGATGATGGCCGTGCGGACCGCGGCGACGGGGAAGGCGCTCCACCGCGTGAACGTCCCCGGATGCGAGGACTTCATCGTGTACGACCCGGAGCGGTTCGGGGACGTCCTCTCGCGGATGTTCGCAGCCATGGAGGGCGCCGCAGGGCGGCCCGTAGGCCACCACTACCCGGACGGGATCGAGGTCCACTACCGGCCGCAGGCGGCCGTGACGAAGGCGGACATCGAGGCCGCGTGGGCGCTCATCCAGAAGGTTCGGGAGGCCGTGCTGCGCACCGACCTCACCGTGGAGGACCGCAAGGAACACGGGCTTGGCCTCGCGCTCTTCCGGGACGGAACCGCGTCGCGCCACGAGGAGCTGCGCCGCCTCAAGGCGACGTACGACCCCGCGAACGTGTTCAGTCCTCATCTCCTCCACTCGGATATCGAGGGGCGATTCGTTGGGAGTTCCTTCCGCATCTGATGCCACCGGCCGCATGGACCGTGCAACCGAGGCCCACCGCAAGGGAGACACCGACGGGAGTGTGCTCCCATGACCGCCACGGCCGTGCGCCCGTTCGACGAGATGATGGACGAACTCGGGAAAGCGGGCGGGTCGTCCCTGTACCTCTGCTATCAGTGCGGAACGTGCACGGCCACGTGCCCGTGGAGCGAGGTCCGGGACGTGAGCCTGCGGAAGATGCTCCGCCTGACCCAGCTCGGCCTCGGCGGTCTCGAAGGTGACTTCCTGTGGCTCTGCACGACGTGCCGTGCGTGCACCGCCCGATGCCCGCGCGGCGTGGACATCCCGAGCGTGATCCGCACGGCCCGGGAGTTCGTCACCGCCGTGGGCGCAGAACCTGACGCGCTGAAGACGGTCCTCGGCCGCCTGTCCACGGTCCAGAACCCGTGGGGCGGGAACCCTGAGGAACGGAGCCGATGGGCGGAGGGTCTGACCGTGCGCCCGTTCGAGCCCGGCATGGACCTCCTCCTCTACGTGGGCTGCACGGCGGCGTACGACCCCCGCATCCGGACCGTGGCCCGCGCGCTCGTCAAGATCCTCGACGCCGCCGGGGTGAGGTATGGGACCCTCGGGAACGACGAGGCGTGCTGCGGAGACCCCGCACTCCGGATCGGCGACCCGGCCCTCTTCCGATCTCTTGCAGATCGGAACGCGGCCCGGTTCCGCGAGCGTGGCGTGGAACGCATCGTCACGATCAGCCCGCACTCCTTCGAGGCGTTGAAGCACGAGTACCCGAAGCTCGGGGCGTCGTTCGAGGTGGAGCACTACACGCAGCTCCTGGCCCGCCTCGCGGACGAGGACCGCCTCAAGCTCAAGACGTACGGAGGTGCCCGCGTGACGTACCACGACCCCTGCTACCTCGGGCGGTACAACGGGGTGTACGAGGAGCCCCGGAAGGTGCTGGAGTCGATTCCCGGGGTGCGCCTGGAGGAGATGGAGCGCAACCGGACCGACAGCCTGTGCTGTGGAGGCGGCGGGGGGCGGATCTTCCTGGAGACGCCCCGGGGGGAGCGGTTCTCGGATCTCCGGGTCACCCAGGCAGAACGGACAGGCGCCCAGGTGCTCTGCTCCGCGTGCCCCTACTGCGTCCTGAACCTCGAGGACAGCTCGAAGACGGTCGCATCGTCGCCCCTGGCGGTCCGCGACGTCGCGGAGTACGTCGCCGAGCACCTCATGTAGGCACAGCGGGACAGTTGAGCGACCCGCCAAGCTCTTAGGCGCTCCTGTGGTTCACGGGACCGTGCGGCTGCAGACCGTCCGATTCCGCCGGTGGGAGCTTGCCGCAGACGCGCTCGGCACGCACGACGCGTACGCGAGCATCGGCATCGGTTGGCCCGAGTTCTGCGGGTGCGTGCATTGTCGGAACTTCGCGCAGGCGCGCCCGACCACGTACCCGGTCGAGGCGACGGACCTCATGCAGCGCCTCGGTATTACGCCGGCCCTGGAGCAGGAGGTGATCCCCGTCGAGCCGCTCGGTCGCGACACGTACTTCTACACCGGATCCTTCGCGCTCATCGGGAAGCTCGTGTCCGGCTCGGATTTCTGGAAACCGAAACCGGGCGGGGGGCTGATGAACGATCGCGAGGCCACGGAATTCCTGACGCCCACGTTCCGGATGGGCTTCACGACGCGTCTCACGCGCACCCCGAAGCCCTTCCGCGACAAGCCCGTCGTTCAGCTCGAGTTCGCCGCCGAGGTCCCCTGGGTGATTCCGAAGCGCATGCCCGATCCCGGTTGACGGTGAATGTCGGGGGCGGGAGTTGAACCCGCGACCTCCGGATGCCTCAGGAGCGCCGTGGTCTGGACGGCGGCATCACCCTATGAGTCCGACGCTCCACCAGGCTGAGCCACCCCGACGGCCCGGCCCATGGACCGGCGTGTAATAAAGCATGCGGGGCGACCGCGGCAGCGACTCGCTTCGCGATTCGTGTTTCCGCATTTCCTCCGAACCGCGCCCCCGCGCAGCCCGACCCGCGAATCCACGAACCACGGAAATTCGCGCGGCAACATCCGCACGTGGCCGGCCAGAAAGCTCATGCGGTTCGCCGCTGTCCCGATGGACTCGGGAACCCCGTGCGGTCCCCGGGTTGGTGAGGTGTGGTTCGCGTCGACGTGGCGCAGTTGCGTGAGGGGTTCACGGAACCCCACGAGCTCGTCCACGCGTCGGATGGGAAGGTCTTGTTCCTTCGACGATGGGACACCGCCGCGCGCTCCAGCACCGCGTTCCTCGTGCTCCACGGCATCACCGCGCACAGCGGGCCGTATGGGGGGCTGCTGTCCAAGGAGCTCGCCGCCGCCGGCTTTCCCGTGTACGGCCTCGATCTGCGGGGCCACGGTCTCTCGGACGGCCGCCGCGGAGACTATCCCAGCCGCGACCGGTTGCTGGCGGACCTCGGTGAGGCCCTCGCCTTCATGAGGACCCAGGTTCCGAAGACCGTACTACTGGGCCACAGTCTCGGAGCCCTGAATGCCGTCGTCGCCGCGAACGCGTTCCCCGACCGAATCGACGGGCTCGTCCTGATCAGCGCGGGACGCCAACTCCGACGCGGCGTGTATGCGAAGCCGAAAGGCCGCGCGCTCGTCAAGACCCTGATCGGCGTCTCCTTGCTCCGGGGCCGACCCCTCATCGAGTACCGCCGTGCCGGGATGACGGGCGAAGGGGATCCCCTCTTCAACTTCGAGTATTCCGCCCGCTTCATGTCGATCCTGTTCGGAGCGCCCGCGCTCGCGGTGGCACGGATGTTCCGAGAAGGGCAGCTGGACTCCCCGAACCTGCGATTCCGCCGGAAGCTCCAAGTCCCAAGCCTCGTGGGAGTCGGGGACCAGGACGAGCTCTTTCCCGTGGAATCGACACGTGCACTCTTGGACGGCATCGAGTGTGACGACAAGGAATTCTTGGTCATTCCGGGGGCAAGGCATGCGGTGTTCCCCGAGGGTTCCTGGCGTCCTCTCATCGCATGGGCGAAACGGAAGTTCCCGTGAGCCTGGAGGGAATTGGTCCGGACCGCTACGCTCGCTCCGTTGAGCACAGGCGGTCCAGTCAAGGCGTCGATCTTCCCGACCCCATTAAATACCTGCGAAATCGTGAGTTCCACGTGGACCCGGAATACGCGTCACGGGACGCACGCGCTGTCGAGGACCCCATCGCCGCAACGTTCGATCTGGCGGAGTCCGTGAATCGCCAGACGCCGAAGATTCGACGCATGCTGCGGTACGTGTGGTGGTTCGTGCTGGTCTGGTTGGTCCTCGATTTCTTCATCATGATTCTGATGTCCGAGGACAAGGGCTTGACGCTCGTCCTGTTCGCCCCCGTCGTTGGCCTTCTCTTCGCCCTGCGCTACACGAGCACCCCCACGAGCCGGTCCGTCGTGTTCGCCGCCGCGCTCGTCTTCGGCGTGCTCCAAGTCCTCTCGTTCCGCGGCACCCTGATCATCGGGACGGTCCTCGAAGTCTTGTTCTTCCTCGGCTTCCTCATCCTAGAGCTGCTTCGTGACCTCCGCGGATTCTTCGACTACTTCGCCCTGCGGCACCGGGTCATTCAACGCCTCCGCAGCTCGGACCCCGTGGTCTACATCCCGGAAGGGAAGGATTCCGTCAGCCGAATCTTCAGCCACCTGGCGGCCTCGAGCCCCGACGTGCGCGCGGTCGCGGCAATCCCGGGAGCCCTCGCGACGCCGGCCCTGCTCACGGGAAAGAGCGGCCTGACGTACTCCTTCGACGGCTACCTCCGCGCCACACCGTCCGCCGTGCGGCGGTACACCGGGTTCGGCGACCCGGGCTTCGCGATCTTCGCGAAGACGTTCGACCACACGCCCACCATCGCCGATGTGCAGGCGTTGAAAACCGCGGTCGCGGACGTCTGCCTGGCCACGCGGATCCCTCCTGCGCGCGTCCTCGCGATTTGGAAGGGCAAGGGAACGGAGACGATCGCTCCCGACGTCTACGACCTCGTCACAAAGGATGCGATCCGAGTCACGATCCGCGGCTCCACGTTCGTCTGCTCCCTCGAGCTCGCGCGCGAAGGGGAAGATGGCACGTACGACTTCATCCCCGTCGTCGTCGAGCCCGCCCTCGGGTTGTCCCCCACTCCTCCTCCGCCCGCGAAGGCGTGAGGCGCGTTACTCCTGGAGCCAGAACGGCGCTTTGGTAAACCGATAGTGGTCCCGGATTTGCTCCTCGTAAATCTTGCGGTAGAATTCATTGTACTTGCGGATGTGGACTACGCCCGCCTTGGTGATCTTCACGCGGTAGTGGCCCTCCGCCTCCTCGACCGTCACGTGGCCCTCCTTGACCAGCGCCTCGAGGACGCGCTCCGTCATGAAGTGGTTCGACTTGATCTCGCGCTTCACCTGCTCCTTGGAAATTCCCGCCTGCCGCGGCAGGAGCGGATCGAGCTTGGCCTCCAGGTCGTCCTGGTACAAGTCAATCCCGAGGTCCGCGACGAGCCGGTTCAGGACGAAGCATCCGTAGATCACGAGGTCCTTGTACGGCCGGGAGGGCATGAGGACAGCCGCGGCACCGGAACGGGGCTACTTAATGCGTTCCGCAGGACGGGTCGAACGGAGGACCTCATAAAGCCATCGGGAAGACTCTTGCCCGTCCGGATATCCCCTGCGCGTGGAATCGCATGGGCAAGGTGCGACCGATGCAAGCCCTCTGCGTCTCTCGACGTCCGCCCCGTGTCCTGTACCTCGTGATCGCGATCGTGCTGGGAGCCGTGGCCGTGACCGCCGCGTTCGGCCCTTCCCTCCTCCAGGGAGGCCTCGGCCGAAATCCCACGTTCCTGCGGCTCCTGGGCTTCCAGCCCGCGTCGACCGGGACCTCCCTGACCGCCCAGAGCGCCGGCGACGCGAACGCGGGCCAGGTCATGCTCGCCGCCGCGGCGGTTCCGGGTGCGACCCCCTCGCCGCCCCAGGCGACCGCCCGGACCGCGCCGCCAACCGCGCCCCCCGCGAACGCGACGACCACGGTCGGGAGCGGCTCGTCCGCTGGCGCGGATCCCGTGGGCACCTCCAGTCCGGCGATTCTGGAGCTGAACGAAACGAGGGACAACCTGACCGCGAACCCCCTGGACTCCTTCGGCCTGGGCGTCCTGCCGCGGGACGCGGGCAACGTGACCGGCGCGCCCGACGTGGCCCACTTCCTGGATCCCACGGTGAACGAGAGCGCGTGCACGTGGACCAAGGAGGTTACCTCCTCGGACAAGGACCACGACGGCCATCCGGAATACGTCGACATCAAGATGCTCGGGACCTGCACGGTCACCCGCAACGACGTCGTGATCGCGAAGGCCACGGTGGCCCGCGACGTCCAGCTCTGGGACAACGACTCCAGCGGGGTCTTCAACGCCTTGGAAGCCCGACAGGGACTCGAGGCCTACGCGGGTCCGCTTCACGGCACCTGGCAGTACCACGCCCTCGCCTCGTGGACCCTGAGCGTACGCGACGCGGATGAGGACGGCAAGCCCGAGTTCGCCCGCGTCACGTTTGCAGGCATGCAGTCGTTCGATCGGAATGGGAACGGGAACGCGGAGTTCGTGCGCACGGTGACCGCCCACCTCGAGACCGTGACCAACCTGAGCGCGGGCGTGCCCAACACCGCGAACGTCTCCCTCCGCGTGTACCAGACGTACGACCTCCACGACGACGGCGGAAAGGAATACGAGGGCGTCCTGGAGATCGCGGCGCACACGGTCGATGCGAACCACGACGGCCGCAACGAGACGGCCAACGTCACGGCGACGGGCTATGAGGCCCTGGACCGAGACCGGGATGGGCGGCCGGAACTCGCGCGCGGTCTCGAGTTCGCCCTGAACGCCTCGAACCCCGGGGACCTCCCGAACCCGACGCGCACGGACTTGCACATCTACGTGTACGGCTGGGCGGATCCGCAGGGAAACGGCAGTCTCGAGTACCGCACGGCGCTCGAGATCGCCGGCGTGGCGATGGACGCGAACGGCGACGGCCATCCCGAGTTCCTGCAACTCACGCTCCACGCGGCCGCCCTGCGGAACGTGAGCGACGGGCGGCCCCACGTGAACGCCACGCTGGACGGCGTGTACACCGCCTACGACAACGACTCCAGCGGCGTCGTGGAGAAGGCCACGTTGCATCTCCAGGCCGAGGCCCTCGTCGTTGCGAACGGCACGGTGGCGCACGCCTACGCCACGCTGGACGCCCTCGTGCTGAACGACTTGGGCGCGGAGCACCCGGACCGCGTCGAGCTACACTACGTGGCGACGGAGACCATCGATCTGAACGGGGACGGCATCACGGACGAGACTCGAGGCGTCACCCTGGACTTCGTCGCGGTGGACGCGAACTCGGACGGCCACGCGGAATCCGCGAACCTCACGGTCCACGCGACCGACGTGGTGGACCTGAACCACGACGGCGTCGCGGAGTATCAGGCCTCCTTCGACCTCTACGTGCAGTACACGGACGCGAACGACGACGGCCAGCCGGAGTACGTGAACGTCACCGCGAGCGGGTCCGTGGTCCAGAAGGCGCAGAACGGCACGCTCGAGATGACCGAGTCCCTCAGCTACGAGGCGCGGTACGTGGACGCGAACTCCACCGGCCAGTTCCGGAACGTCACGATTTCCTTCCGTGCCGAGAAGACCGTGTACGCGCCGGACGGGAGCATCGTGAGCCACGAATGGATCGTCTACGAGTACTCGGGCCCCGATCCCAACTCGCCAGGAACCACGGACGCCGGAACCCAGCCGTTGGAGGCGTGGGTGCCGACGACCGTCTCGTGACCGAGGACGACCGGCCCGACGGGAGCCGGTCCTTCCCCATTTTGCACGGACGCAGACTCAGAGCCCGCCGGGTCGGTCGGGCGGAATCTCCTCGGGTGGGAGTTCCTCCGGAGTGGGTTCCTGGGGCTTCGGCTCCGCGGGCGCGGGAGCCGGCGCTTCCGGGGCGGGCGGCTCCACGGGCGCCTCCGTTGGCTTCTCCTCCGCGGCGGGAGGCGTGATGGGCTCCGTGGGGACCGCGCCCATGGTCGTGACCTCGGACTTGCGCACCTCGACGCGCGACACAGGGTGGATGGGCTTGCAGCCCAGGGCGATTGCCTTGGCGAGATCCCCGGAGATGATTCCCTTGACGAACTCGCCCACGCTCTGCTTCGCGGCCGTGTCCGAAATCGTCCTGGCCATGATGGCGCGGATCACGCGCTGCTTGGACGACTGGATGCGGCGGTCCGTGATCGCCATGGGCTTCACGCGGATGTGCCAGTTGTCCTTCGTGGCCACGTCGACCGTGAGGTCCGTCCGCGTGCGCTTCCGGCGCGTGAGGCGGCGGATGTAGTCCGACGTCATGTCATGCCCGACGAACTGGGTGAGTGCGTCCTGCCCCTGGACCTGGTTCACGCGGAACAGGAGTTTGATGTGCATCTTGCTGAAGTCCCCCGTGAGGTCCTGGACCGTGACCTCCGTGATGCGGCCGACGAGCTTGTCCGGCGTGTCCGTGGGCGTCTCGCCGAGGAGCTGCTTGTTGAACATGTCGGGGGCGAGCAGGTTGTACCAGACCTTCGCCTTCCACTTGTCCTTGATCTTGCGTGCCGCGGCGCGGGACTTCTTCTCCGGCATGGGTAAGCCGCTCGAATGGGCGGGGGATATTTAAGGCTTCTCGGGTGGGCGCGCGGGTTCGGCGGGAGCCGCGGGCGGGACCGCCGGCCGCTTGCGCTTCCTCCGGAGAAGGAAGAACACGACCGCGACCGCGGCGATCAGGGAGGCGGCTAGGGCGAACCCGATGAGAATCGGGGTCTGCGTGTCCACGATCCGGATTGTCGACGCACCCACGAGCGGTGCGCGGGCTTCGTTGGCCCACGTGTCGTTCGCAAAGAGGACGACGGCAACCGTGCCCGCGTGGGACTGCGCGGGGACCGTCGCCGTGAAGTTCTCGCCGCCGCTCTCGATCCGCATCGACAGGGGAAGGAACGGTCCGCCGTCCACACCCTGGAAGAGCACCGTGGCGTTCGCAATGCCGCTGAGATCCGAGAGATTCGCGACGAGCGGGATGGGCATGTACACGTTCGCGCTCGCGGGAGGCGAAAACAGGATCGCCGGCGGCACCGTGTCCGGCTTCGGGACCAGGATCACTCGCTCCGTCGCGTTGTCCGTGAGGCCGGCGCGGTTCCGCACCTCGAGGTCGACCGTGTGGGCGCCCACGGTGGCGAATCGGTGGGAGACGAACTTTGCGGTCGACCACGGGGTCCACGACAGCCCGTCGTCCCAGGACCACCGCACCTGAAGGGACGCGAGGGAATCCTTGAAGTCGGAAGACAGGTTCGCCGTGGCCTCGAACGGTGTAAGCACGGTACCCTCGAGCGGCGCGACCACGAGGATCGCCTCCGGGGGCAGGCTCGCGTTCACGGGAGGCACCATGAGAGGATACCGGTCCTCCGCGTTCACGGCGAACGGGTAGGGCGTGTCGCCGATCCCGTCGCCGCCCGTGCAATCGTTCTGCAGGGAGCCGTGGCACTGGTCGACGCCGTGGTAGTCGGCCCAGAAGTTGCCGCCCGTGGGATAGCTCGCGTTCCAACGGTCGCTCGGACCCCAGGCGTCGTACGCGTTGGTGCGGGCGCCGCCGAAGGTGTTGTGGACGAACCTGAGGCTCGAGGAGCCGGAGACGTTCGCGCCCGTGCCCAGGATCCCGAGGACCGCGTTCCCGGAGAAGGTCGAGTTGGTCACGTTCTGGAGCCGGATCCCCGCGGAGTCTTGGACGATCAGGTTCCCGGCCGCGCGAAGGTGGGCGGACGACGACACGTTCAACCCGACCACGCTGAACTGGGCCACGTTGTCCATCAGGGTGGCGTTGCCCGAATTCGAGACTGCAATCGCGTTCCGGTGGTGACGGATCAGGTTGCCCGAGACGTTTGCGAGGCCCGAGTTCCGGATCACGACGCCGTCGTAGGGTCCCGAGGTCGCGAACGGCGCGGAAATCTTCGTGTTGAGGATCGCGGCGTTACCTGAGGACAGCACCAGGACCCCCGTAGCGGTATCGAGAAGGGCGCTCCCCAGGAGCCGGAACCCCGGAGATTGCAGCACCTGGACGCCGACCGCGGTATCGGATACGGTCACGCCGGGCCCTACCGTCACGTTGTTGCCGAACGCGACCTGGATGCCCACGTCGGCTCCCGTCGCGGTCAGGTTGGACAGGTGCGTGTGGAGGCACCCGGCCAGCAGGACCTGCCCCACCTGCATCCCCGAAAGTCCGAGTCCGTTCTGGCCCTTCTCGTAGAGGATCGGGAGCCCGCCGACCAGGTTGTCCGACGTGATCGCATGGGAGTCGAAGTAGCCGAGCGCATCGCCGTCGAGGAAGACACCATTCCCCGTGAACGCGTTCCCCCGAATCGCATCACCCGTGGTGAAGGAGAGCTCAATGCCGTGACCGCCGCCGAACCCGTTGTAGGCGACCCGGTTGCCCTGCAAGGTGGCGTTCGGCGACCCGGTGAGGAGGACCCCATCGCCCGTGTTCGCGGTGAAGTTCGTGCCTCGAACCACGGCCCGAACCGTGTTCAGGAGGACGAGGCCGTTCGCGTTCTCCGTTGCGTCGCTCCCCCCGACCGCGACGTCGCGGCTCGATTCGAAACGAAACCCGTCGCCCGGGTTCAGGCTCGCGGTCACGTTCGCCAGGGTCACGTTCGCCACGTTGTAGAAGTAGAGTGCCGCCACGGTGGCGCCCGTCACCTGGAGATCGCGCAGGACCGCATGGGCGACCGTGTTCCGAATCTGGACGCCCATGGATCCCGCGGTCGCAATCGACCATCCCGAGATCACGTAGGGGTCGGTCGCGCTCCCGGTCCCTGACATGACGCCGTTCGTGGCGTTGAACCCCGCGTTGCCCTCGATGTCGATCGGCGCGTGGCCCGTGAGCCCGCGCGTCGAGGCGCCGGAGCGCGCCGCGTCGGCCGCGCCCCCCGGGATCGCGAGGGAGGCGAGCACGAGTGCCAGTGCGATCAGGAGCGTCCGCGCGAGTCTCGACCCCCTGGACAGGACTCAAGTAGGGAAGGCCGCCCATATTAGGGCTTGCCCCTCGCAGGGGCTCACGTCCCCGCCAACTGGACGACGTACATGCGATCGCCCGGTGGCCCCGCGGCGAAGACGACACGGTTCGCCCGAAGGAGCGCGCTCAGGATCGTCGGCGACAGGATGATGTTGGGCTGGGGATGCACCTGGGCCCCGATCGACGTCCAGCGGTCCAAGACCAACGCGTAGTCGTGGCCCGAGATGGACCCGTTGTCCCGGAGCCGGTACGGCAGCGTCGGGTCCGTGGGGAGTCCGAACCACAACCGGCCGACGTCCGCGAGACGTTGGTCCGTGGTCACGTTCGAAGGATGCAAGGACGCGAGGACGGCCAGGGCTTGGAATTCCGAGGAGGTCGTCACATTGTCTACGCCGAACACGGCCTGGGTGTTCCAGGCGATCGGCGTCGTGGCGAGGAGAAGCCCCAATAGGCCCACGGCGAGGGCGAGCCGCGCCGGCGTCCGGCCCAGACGATGCCAGGAATACGCGAAGCCCACCCCGACGGCGAGGGCGAGCCCATAGTCCAGGAAGTCGAAGCTCCGGTACACGAGCACCTGGCTCAGGCCGTCCAGGCCGCGCAGGAAGGCGAAGAGGACGAGGGCCACGGGGGCGATGCCCATCGCGAGCGCGAGGTCCGTCAACGGGTTCGCCGTGCGGCGGAGGAGCTGGTATCCGAGGAACGCGAACACGACCAGGGCCGCGGCTGCCAGGAAGATCGGCACGAGCGCGGGCTGCGTCCCCAACACGCCTGCGAACAGGTCCGTGCGGGCGTCCACGAGGAGCGCGACGAAGGCGATCGCGGGGACCAGGAGGATGGGGCCGACCGGGCGGACGAGCCGCGCTCCGGGGCGGAGGCTCGAAGGCCGGGCCATCCGGACAAGGAGGGCGGACAGGAGTGTCGTGACGCCGAGGAACAGGGCGAGGGCGTCCGGGGAGGTGACCGCATCGAGATCGGGCATGCTCACGACAACGTAGTACGCGTAGGCCAGCACCGCGGGGCCCGGGCCTGTGGCGATGTCCAGGAGCAGGGCGCGCGCGGCGAACCGACCGCGCTGGATCGCGCGGGCGTGGGTGAGCACGACGAGCGCCGCAACCATGCCCAGGACGAGGAAGTCGGAGAGCTGATGGAGGAACGGGAGAATCAGGAGCAGCAGGAGGGCCAACGCGCGCTTGCGCGGGTCGCGACGCTCCGCGAACACGAGGATTACGGTCGGAAGGAGGACGAGGGCCAGAGACTCCTTCATCCCCATGCTCGTCAGGGAGAGGAAGCTCCCGAACGCCGCGACAAACAGGCCCGACGCGAAGCCCGCGGCGGGGTGCCCCGCAGCCTTCACGCCGAGGAGGTACGCGGGCAGGACCGCGGTCGCGAGGACGAAGGGGAGGACTGCTTGAAGGTACAGGAGCGGATCGAGCCCTCCGAGCTGGGAAGCCGAGGACCACACCAGGGAGTAGACGGGCATCATCTCGTTGTACCAGTTCGGGTCGACCGGGTTGATGCGCCAGGTCCCGGTCCCCGTAATCTGCGCGGCGATCCTCGCGAGGGGGAAGCCGTCGATGTTGTAGGGGAGCGGGGAGAAGGTCAGCGGCACCAGCCGGAGCGCCAGGGCGAACGCGTACAGGGAGGCGACCAGGGCGAGGTGGCTCTTCACTCGCGCAGGACCACCTCTAGAGACCGAGGAGGCTGCCGGACCGGGCTGCCGCGGATGGACTCCGAGGGCCGCTCCCGCATCGCGCCCTGGAGGAGCCCGAGTTCCGAGACCGCGGAGACGAGCACCACGCTCACTGCGACGAGGAGGATGTCGATCGGGCCGAGCGTCACGCGGACTTCGTGGCCGAACGCGACGATCGCGGCGCTGGGCGTGAGGAGCGTGGCTCCCACGGCACCCAGGACCGCGCCGAGAGCCCCGGCCGCAGCGGCGAGGGGCAGCAGCTCCCGCAGCGCCTGCAGCCGGAGCCAGGTGCCCGGGGCGCCAAGGGCACGGAGTACGCCCACGGTGGGCCGCCGGTCCGCGAAGGCGCGCGCCTGCACGGCGTGGATCCCGCACGCGACCAGGAGGAGCATGAACGTCTCGAGGCCCCAGGCCACGACCTGCACGGAGTTCGCGGCCTCGGTGACGCCCTCGGCCACGTAGTCGAGGGGGAGGGGGCCGAGGCCGTAGCGCAGGAAGAGGTTGATCACGCGCGGGTCCGCGGGCAGCGGGGCGCTGTTCACGCCGCCGACGTTCCCGCCGGGGCCTGCGACATGGACGCTCGCGGTCCGCGCTGCGAGGAAGGCGACGAGTCGGGTGGGCTCGGAGGTCTCAACGCGGATCGAGTGGTACACGCCGAGTCCCACACCCGTGAGGAAGCGCGCCGTGGCGTAGTCGACGAGGAGCTCGTCGTCCGCCGCCGTGGACGTCCGGAACGTGCCGGCCAGGGGCACGACATCCAGGCGCGGGATGGACGAGCCGACCAGGGTGAGTTCCTGCCCGGGGACGAGCGCGAGGCGCGACGCGAGGCCCGACCCCGCGAGGGCCCACGGCGGCGTCAGGTTGGAGGGCGGCCCGGAGGAGGCGCCCTCGATCCGCAGGAACGTGGCGGGATCGACGCCGCGGATGACGGCGGGGGCGCCGCCTAGCGTGCCTAGGGAGAAGATCTCGGGGCTCACGGCCTGGGCCCACGGCTGCGCGGTGAGGTTCTGCACGAGGCTCTCGTTAATCGAGTAAGGACCCGTGCCCGGCGTGAGCACGTATACGTCGCCCGCGAGGATCTGGGACGGCAGCCCCGGGACCGCGGACAGGAGCGGCCACGTGAAGCCCAGGAGCAGGGCGCAGAGGAGCAGGCCCGCGAACGCGCGACGGCTCGTCAGGATGGTCTCGCCCCCGTCGGGCGACGCAGGAGGCGGACCGCATGGGCAGCGGGGAGGAGCCCGCCCAGCGCTGCGGCACCTACGGCCAGACCGTACGCCAGGGCCACCGGCACCACGGGCAAGGGAAGCAGGAGGAGGTTCGGCAACCCGAGCAAGGGAGCGAAGGACACGATCCCGTGGGCCACGACGATCCCCAGCGCGGAACCCACGGTGGCCCCCAGGAGCGCGATCACGAGGGCCTTCGCCTCGTAGACGGCGGCGATCGTCCGAGGCGAGGCGCCGAGGCTGCAGAGGGTGCGGATCTCGTCCTGCCGGAGGTGGACCTCGAGCCCGATCGCGTTGTACGCAAGGAGCCCGATGACCACGGCGAGCACGCCCGCGAGGCCGAGGAGCACGGACTGCGCCTCGGCGATGCTCGCCTCGGTGAACCCGATCGCACCGACGGTCTGAAGCGGGGTGAGGCCCAGCCACGTCGCCATGCCGGCGTCCAGGGGCACGGGCGTGATCACGGCTTGCGCAGGCCCTCCTTCGGACGCACTCAGGGAGAGGAAGAGGTCTGGGCGGACCCACGCCCAGGTGTCCGGGAGCATGCTGGGCCTGGACGCGGGCGCAGCGGTCACGGCGAGCGGCTTCGAGGCGAGACCGAAGAGGCTCACGTTCGCGGTCGTCCCGAGCGGGTGTCCGCTCGCGTTCTCGATCTGCGAACGCAGCCCGGAATCGATGGCGACATCCAGCGACGCCGCGGGGAACGGGACCGTGGCGTTGCCGCCATGATACACGGTCCAGGATGCGACCACGGCAGTCCGCGACAGTCCGTTGATGCTCAGGGCGCCAAGGTGCGCTCGAAGGACCGCGTAGTCCGTGGGAATCGCGGCGAGCGCGCTCGCGTCGATCGCGCTTCCCAGGAGATCGCTGCCGCGGAGGTACACCGTGGCGCCGCTGGAGAAACGCGCGGTCACGGCGTCGACGCCCGCGCCGAGGCCGTCCGCGAGACTCAGGGAGCCCACGAGGACCATGCACGCAAACGCGATGGCCCACGCCGTCCAGCGCGTGCGGCGGCTGATGCGCGTGGCGAGGCGGAGAACCGGCCGTCCCATGCGTCCCTCCTCCGCTGTATCGCGGGGCCGGATTAAGGCTTCTCCTCGGACCGCTAGGGTCAATCGAGGACACGGTTCGGCGCGGCGTGGAGGTTCGCGCGTGGCCCCGGTTGGTGCCTAAGCGCGGGCCACCGGGAGAGCCGTAGGCGAGATAGGACGTTCTCGCCACAACCTGAGGACCAGGTACCCGAAGCCGGTCGCCGGAAGGACCATCAGGGGATTGCCCGGGACCAGAGCGAGGTCGAACACGCAGAAGAAACCGGTGACACCCGCCGCGAACGCGAACCCGAGGACCTCCCCGTCCGCACGGCCTGCCGACCGACGGACGAGCAGGAGCGTGACGCCCAGCAGCGCGAGGCCTTCGGCCAGCGAGATCAGCGGCTGGCGGCCGAAGAACGGTCCGCCCGCGTACAGAAGGAAAGACCCACCGATGAACGTGAACCCCAGAAGGAAGTGCCCGCGCGCGGTCAGCGGCCTCCCGGTCGCCGGCAGATGACGCCACCACGTGGTGGACCATCGACGTGCGGCGTACGCGAGGAGGGCGATCGCCGCAAGGGCGGCGAGGTACTCGGGCCCCGCCTCCCGGTACGGGCTGGCGAGGTGGACCATCACGTTGATCGTGACGGCCGCGAGGGCGAGGAGGGCGAGCGCGACGTAGAGACCGCGATCCGACAAGAGTCGCTTCTCCTTGAGCGCGGGCCAATGCCACTCCAGGAGCAAGATGGGGATCGCGATGGACACGAGGGCATGGAACTCACTGAGCCAGACCGCCCATAGCCAGTTCACGCCGAAGTCACGCCCGTACCAGCCCAGGGTGCCCAGCTGGGGCAACGTGGGGTTGAAGAACGTGGTCACCGCGAGGCCTTCCTCGACGATCCCGTACGCGGCGCCGAGGAGCAGGATCCCCGGCCACCCCGATTTCCATCGGCGGGCGACCTCGCGGACCACGAGGACGCCGCTCCCGTAAAGCCAGAAGTTGAGGAGGGCCTGAATCGGGTTGAGCCACGCCTGGGGCGGCGTCGAACCGGTGATCGCCTCGGGCAAGAGGGCCGCCAGGAGTACGAAGTACAGAATGAGCCGGCGGTTCGACGGAAGGGGAGCCGCGGGCGCAGACATGCGTGCGGGTTCGGTCCTCCCGCCTATAAAGCCGTCGGGAACAATCTCCCCGACGCAAACATGTCCTAGGGACGAGCGGGTGCCTGAGCCTCCCGACGCCGCAGCCGTTCAAGTTGCACCACAACACTTATGGACCTACGAGCGTGTCGACCGCGGGCCGATGCAGGACAGGAAGATCCTCGTCACGGGGGGAGCCGGGTTCATCGGCTCGCACCTGGTCGAGCGCTTGAGCGCTCGAAACGAGGTCACCGTGTTCGACGACCTGTCCACGGGCTCCCTGCGGAACCTCCAGGGGGCCAAGGAGGAGGTCCGCCTCCATCGCGCCTCGATCCTCCAGCCCAAGCAGCTCGCGAAGGCCCTCGAGGGGCACGACCTGGTCTACCACCTGGCCGCAAAGACCTCGGTGCCCGAGAGCGTGGCCAAGCCGGACGAGTACTGGCGCACGAACGTGGAGGGCACGCTGAACGCCCTCAAGGCGTCCGTGGACGCGGGCGCGAAGCGCGTCGTGTTCATCTCGAGCGCCGCGGTCTACGGCTCGTCCGAGGTCGTCCCGAAGGTGGAGACCATGCGGCCCGAGCCCGCCTCCCCGTACGCGACCACGAAGATGGTCGGGGAGTTCGCGTGCGAGGAGATCCCCCAGCTCAAGCCCATCGAGACCGTGGTGCTCCGCCTGTTCAACGCGTATGGCCCGCGGCAGGACCCGAACGCGCCCTACGCGGGCGTGATCGCCAAGTTCTCCTCCGCGGTCGCCCGCGGCAAGGGAATCGAGATCTACGGGGACGGGGACCAGACCCGGGACTTCCTCTACGCCGCGGACGCGGCGGAGGCCATGGAACTCGCCGGGGAGCGTCCCGTGGCGGGGCAGGTGTTCAACGTCGGCTCGGGCTCCGCGACCACGGTCACGGAGGTCGCTCGGCTCCTGTCCGAGATCATCGGGAACCCGATCAAGGCCGCCCGGAAGGAAATCCGCCCAGGGGATGTGCGCCACTCGCGGGCCGACATCTCGAAGGCCATGGACCGACTCGGCTTCACGCCGAAGACGTCGCTACGCGAGGGGCTCGAGCGGACGCTCGCGTACCATCGGGCGCTCGCGAGCGTGGCCTGAGGGTTCGAAAACGGAGAAAGGGGAGGGCCTTCGCGGCCCTCCGTGATTGCATTCCTTAGAGCTCGTCTTCCGGCTTCTTCGGTTCCGCCTGACCCGGCTGCGCCATCATCATCTGCGGGGCCTTGGGCCTCCGCATCTGGTTCAGGAGCAGCACGACCAGGAGGACCACCACGATGACCTCGAACGCGAGGTTCGCGTAGGAGATCGTCTGGGTCGCCTGCTGGGCCTGCAGGTTGTTCAGCTGGTTCTGCAGGTTGTTGATCTGGTTCTGGAGCGCGGTCGTGTTGCCCTTGATCGCGGCGAGCTGGTTCTGGATCGCGGTGAGCTGGCTCTGGGCAGCCGCCAGGTTCGTGTTCGCGGTGTTCAGCTGCGCCTTGAGCGCCGCGATCTCGGCGCTCAGCTGGTTAATGAGCGCCTGGGTCGTGGGCCCTACCGTTCCCGATGCGGGAGCCGAAGGATGGCTGAAGACGCCCAGGTTGTCCACGGCGATGAGTCTGTACCAGTACGTTCCGTTCGCGAGGCCGACGTCCGTGTAGGACGTTTGGCCGGCCGCGACGTTCGCCACGAAGGAGTAGCTGGATCCGTCCGCGCTCCGGAAGAGCTCGTAGGCAACGACGTCGGGCTCCGGGTTCGCGGACCAGGATACGTTCGCGTTGGCAAGGCTGGAACTGACCTCCGTGATCACGGGCGTCGAGGGCGGGCTGTGCCACGCGGACACGCGGACCATGCTCGCGCCCGTCTCGTAGGCCGCGTAGAACGTCCCGTTCGCATCCGCGTTGACCACCGAGTAGCCCGGCGAAACGCCCACGGGCGCGTAGAACTCCTCGGGGTACCACGTCGCACCGCGGTCGGGGCTCACGACGAACCCCACGCCTGCCGTGGATCCCTCGGATCCGCCCCAGACAACCATCGCCGTGTCGTGCTTCACCGCGATCGTCGGGATGTAAGTGACCGAGGAGGTTCCCTGGGTGAGCGGGAATGGTGTGCTCCAGGTCAACCCGCGGTCGTCCGACGTCGTCACGTAGACCCGGAAGCTCGACCCGAAGAGGCCCAAGAACGTCACGTAGACGCGCCCAGCGCTATCGATCGCCGCGGACGGACCCAGGCTCGTGACCGAGGCTGAGCTCAGCAACGTAGGGGCGGTCCAGGTCACGCCGTCGTCCGAGTGGTACAGGTACACGGCTTGCCTCCCCAGCGTGGTCGAGTAGCCTTCGACGACGAGGTAGACCCGGCCATGCGCGTCGGCCGTCATTGCGAACCGGGATGGCGTGAAGCTCGCGGATTGCGTCGACACGTTCGTCCAGGATCCGAACGTGGCGCCGTGGTCCGTGCTCTTGGACACGGTGATGCTGGAGCCGGACCAGCTCTGAATCCAACCCACGTAGATGGTCCCATCGGCCGTCGACGCGATCTTGGGCCAGTAGTCCGAGCCGTACGTGTTCGGAGCGGTGGCCGGGACCTCGGCCGCGAAGCTCGCGCCGCCGGTCGTGGACTTGCTAATGAAGATCTTCAGTCCGTACGTGGGATCGGTCCGGGTCCACGCCACGTACAGGTTCCCGAGCGGATCCAGGGCCATCGCGGTGCCCCAGCTGCTCGCCACATTGGCGACCGTGTTCACACGCGACTGGAACACCTTGACTGGGGCCTGGCCGAGCTGGGAATCCATGTACTTGGTCAGGTTCACGTTGGTCGTGAGCGTCCCCGTGTTGTAGTAGTTGTACGACACGTAGAAGTGGCCCACCTGGTCGTCCAATACCCATGGCCAGCTTGTTTGTGCGTTCGCGTCCGTCGTCACAGGGTTGCTGTAGTTCCAGTGCACGGTGTCGTGGTTCGCGCGAGCCGGTGCGACGACCACGGCGAACGATAACGCCGCCATGGCGAGCACCAGCGTCAGCACGAACGCTACCCGAGAACGATTCGAGTGCATGGCCCATCCTCTTCTGGGGGCCGCATCTCGCACGGGGGTTCTAAACCTTTCGACAAGGCGCGACACGTCGCGACACGCGCGCGCGTCGCGCGAAACCTTTTCGGGGCTGGGAGCGTTGCGCGGCCGAATGACGGAGCTCCTGGTCGCCCGCGATCTCTGGAAGTCATACGACGGCCGGACCGACGTGCTCCGGGGGGCCCATCTCCAGGTGGGACGCGGCGAGGCCGTCATGGTCTGGGGGGAGAACGGCAGCGGCAAGACCACCCTCCTCTCCATACTGGGAGGACTCGACATGCCCAACCGCGGGAGCGTGCTCCTGTCCGACCGGGACATCACCCATCTCAAGGAGGCCGAGCTCGCTCGCGTCCGGCTCTTGGAGGTCGGCTTCGTGTTCCAAACGCACCGGCTCGTCGAGGACCTCACGGTGGAGGAGAACCTGGCGCTTCCTTGCCGACTGGCGCGGCGGCCTGCAGGAGACCGCACGAACGAGCTGCTTGAGGCATTCGGTTTGACAAAACTGGGCTCGCGGCGCCCTGGCGAAATCTCCGTGGGAGAGTCGCAGCGCGTCGCCGTCGCCCGCGCCCTCGCGAACGGGCCCAAGCTCTTGCTCGCGGACGAGCCCACGGCGTCCCTGGATCCCAAGGGGACCGCGGCGGTCCTCGACGCCCTTCGCCTGGCCCGGACGAGCTTCGGCGCGGCGGTGGTGATCGCGACCCACGATTCCGCGGTCGAGGCCCTCGCGACGACCCAGCTCCGGCTCGAGGACGGTCTCCTCCGCGGGAGGGAATGAAGCGTCGGACCTCAGGTCGCGATTCGGGTCGAAGCCTTAATCTATCCCGAGAAACTTGCATCGTCCCAACCGTCCCCAGGACGCATGCATGTGGGAAACAACCGCGGAGGCATCCAGCGACCCATCGGGCGAATCTGGGGCGAGGTGAAGTCGCCGCTCTACCGGAACGCGCTGTTCCTGATGATCAACAGCGCGGCGGGCAGCGCGCTGGGGTTCGTCTTCTGGGTCATCATGTACCGCGTGTACGACCTCAACGACATCGGCTTCGCCGTCGCGCTGTTCTCCACGGTCTCCTTCGTCTCGTCCCTCGCGCTGCTGGGCTACAACGTGTCCCTGGTCCGCTACCTGCCGGAGGCGGAGGACCAGGTGGGGCTAATCAACGCGTCGCTCACGTTGGTGGGCAGCTTCGCCATCCTCCTGGGGTTCGCGTACATCCTCGTGATCGCGGTGTTCAACCTCGGGCTCGCCTTCGTGCTCGCGAACCCCGTCTACATCGCGGGAATCGTCCTCGGAGCCGTTGGGGTGGGTATGGGGACCGTGTACGACGCGGTCGTCCTGGCCCTGCGCCGTGCGGACCTGGGCCTGTGGCGGGGCGTCTCGATGGCCCTCCTGAAGATTCCGATCGCCCTCGGGATCGCGTACACGCTCAGCCAACCCTTCGGCGTGGGGCGGCTCGGGGTCTTCCTGGCGCTCGTCCTCGCGACGGGGGCGAGTGTACTCATCGAGGGGCTCTGGCTCCTGCCGCGGGTTCTCCCGGCGTACCGCGTCCGGCCTCGCTTCCACTTCTCCCCGCTCCGGAGGATGTTCCATTTCAGCGCGGGGAACTACGCCGCGGCGGTCGTCGGCGCCGCGGGCGCGACCCTCCTCACGCCCATGATCCTCGTCATCAAGGGAGCTGGGGCGGTGTCCTACTTCTACGCGGCGAGCGCGGTAGCGGGTCTCCTGAGCGTGATCCCGGGTGCCGCCTTTTCCTCGTTCTTCGCGGAGGCGAGCCAAAAGGCGTCCAACAAAGTGGACCGCCATCGGGACGAGCGGCGGGCGCTCCTCCTCGCCATCGTGCTCCTCGCGCCCGCGATCGTCGCCATGCTCGTCTTTGCGCCGTTCCTCCTGTTCCTGTTCGGAGGGAGCTCGGACTACTCGGTCCACGCCACGGCCGTGCTGCAGATCCTCGTGTTCGCCGCCATCCCGGGCCTGCTCGGCAACGTGCTCGTCACGCGCGTGCGCATCCGCCGCCGCAGCCTGCCCCTGATCGTGGGCTCGTCAATCGCCACGGTGGTCAACCTCGGACTCGGGTACGCGTGGCTCCAGAGCTCGGGCATCAACGGGCTAGCCAGTGCGACCGTCCTGGGCTCCATCGCCCCGCTCCCGTACTACTGGTACGTCGCGCGCATGTCGTTCCAGCAAGAGCCCAAGGAGCCCCTTGACACGACGCCGATCCAACCCTGAGGTAGGACCCATGGCCACGGAGACCGTCCACGCCGCCCCGCCGCTCCCCCCGCCGCGATGGGCCATCGGCGCGATCTATCTCGGCCTGATCGTCCTAGCGGAAATCCTAATCGCCGTACCCGACCCGTCCAAGTCAGGCGTGTACCCGTACCAGCAGTACGGGCTCACGATCCACATCCTCCTGGTCTTCGCCCTCCTCTTCCACTCCGTGACGATCCAAGAGAAGGACACGGAGCTCTCCTTGTTCCTGATGGCCCTGAGCCTCGCTCCTCTGATCCGCATCTTCTCCCTCTCCATGCCGCGGTTCTGGGGCGCGGAGCCGATCCATACCCTTCCGTGGCTCGCCGTGGTGGGCATCCCGCTCCTGACCGCGGCGGGCGCGGTCGCCTACGTGCAGCAGCTGCCCCCGTGGCTCCTCGGGTTGGGATTCCGGTCCTGGCGGGAGATGGCCTTGCAGTTCACCATAGGTCTCACGGGGATCCCCCTCGGCCTCATCGAATACACGATTCTGAGGCAGTACCCTTGGATCTCGGGTGATACAATCGTTCCCGTCCTCGCGGGCGGCGTCGTGATCTTCTTCTCGACAGGCCTCGCCGAGGAAGTCATCTTCCGTGGGATCCTGCTCCGTCGGGCCATGGAGATGCTGGGCAATCGGACGGGGATCCTCTTCGTGACCCTCGTGTTCAGCGCCATGCACATCTTCTTCCTCAACGGATACGACCTCACGTTCGTCTTCTTCGTCGGGCTGTTCTTCGCCCTGGTGGTTGTGAAGACAAAGAGCCTCTGGGGCGCGATCATGAGCCACACCCTCGGCAACGTCGTGCTATACCTGATCGCGCCGTTCCTACTCGCGTCCTGGCTTCCACCACTCCGCCCGTGAGCCGCTCCGCTCGTACGTGGACGCAACAGGTACTCAGGCGCGCTCAGAGGACTTCGAGGACCTTCACCGCGACGATGAAGGCGAAGACCACGAGAAGCGGCGTAATCGGGATGAGGAGCGTGTGAGAGAGAATCTTGGACCTCAGGCTACCCGACTCCTCCGCGTGCGCGCTCGACAGCTCCCGCATGATCAACAGGAGGATCAGGGAGACCACCGCGGCGGCTCCGAACGAGCCCGCCAAGAAAGTCGATGTGGTCGTGACGACGGTGGTGATCATCGCAGGTCCCCTGTCTAAGGGGATTGGACCTTCCAAGGATATAAAGGTACCGTGTGAAGCCCTTGACCTCGATAACGGGACACCAATTTCGGCGGTCCCTCCATAGAATGGCACCTCGAAACGGCTCACTTGCTGCGGACCAGGAGCAGGATTGAGGCGGCCACGTAGGCCGCGATCCCTCCGAACGTGTAGGCGAGCCCGAGGAGCAAGGACGTGTTGAGCTGGAAGTACGTCTGGAGGAACGCGTCGGATCCCGGGAGCATGGCCGCGCTGATCCCGATGGCGCCGATGGCCGCGAGCGCGGGACCCGCAAAGTACCCGACGATCCCGTCGCGCTTCTTCCGCAGGGCGGCAAGGCGCTTCGAGTCCGCGGCGTTCGGCATGGACCGGGGTTCGAGCGGGCGTGTCGACTGTCGACTCTCCGCGGGAGCCTCGACGGTCTCGACCTCCTCGGTGGTGCCCGCGTCCTGCTCCATCTCCTGGAGGCTCACAAGCAGCTCGTCGATGTCGCGGTCCACGTGGTCTCCCGTGGGCGCAGGGGTCTCCTCCAGGGGCGGAGGCACGTCGTCCGTGGGCTCCTCCTCGATGACGACTTCCTCCATGACCAGGGTGTCAGAAGCCGAAGCGCCCTCGAGCCGCGCGATGCGGGCGTCGAGGGATCGTGCGCTCAGGAGGGCCGCGGCGAGCACGCCGACGAGGAAGATGGCTCCCGCGAGAAGGAAGATCATGAAGCTGAACCGCGTGATGTCCGAGGTGTAGTGGTAACCGAGTGTCTGCCCGCCATACCACGCGATGATCGCCATGACGAGGAAGTACGCGCCAAAGACGGCCGACAGCGTGCGCGGCCGTGCGACTCGTTCGGAGACCATTGGAAAACCGACCCTGTGTCGGGCCGGATATACTATCTCCCCTCCTTCTCGTTTTTGATACTGGTACCGCCCGGCGGAGGGCGCGGACCGAGACTTTATTTGTCCCGCGGGCGTTCGAGGTGACGGAGGAGGGGACCCCGCCGCAAGGCGTGGCGTCGTGTCCCACGTGCGCGACCATGGACTTGAGCGAAAGCCGGTTTGCACGGACCACCGCGAGGGAGTTCGCGGTCCTCGCCGTGGCGGGCGTAGGAGCGTACCTGTTCTTCATCCACGGGTCCCTGTACCTGCAGCCCGGGAGTGCGGCGCGGCCCCTCACCCTGGAGGGCTTCCTCCTCGTCACCGCGATCCTCTACCTGTTCCTGCGGCTGATCTTCGTCGTGGCCACCCTGTACTACCCGCAGGCCGAGCCCGTGAAGACGGTGTGCGAGACCTGCGGCCGCGCGCTCTTCGAGGAGACCTTGAAGGACACGGCACGGCACTACCGGATCCGCCCGTCGCGTCGGCCCACGGAGAAGGAGGTCCTGGCGGCGGTCATGCTCCGCAAGGCCATCGACGACGCGCGCCGCCTGTCCCGGAAGGACCTCGCGGGTCCCCGATCCGATGAAGTCCGGCTCCTGGGAGACGTGGAGAATGCACCGGTCCCCCCGGAGGAGTTCGAACGGATTCTCAGGCAGCTGGACTCCCCGCGCAGCCCCCGCGACCCGGACGAGCGGCGCCCCAAGGGCCCCAGCTAGGGAACCCATCTCACCGGCCCATGCCGACGAGGAGGAGGAGCTCCTCGAGGATCCGGAACGTGAGGCCCCAGATCACGAGGCCCTTCCACAGGTAGGCCGGGACGCGGAGGTCGCCGAAGCGCGTGGCCACCGTGGTCATGGACCGGGAGGACGGCAGCTCTGCGAGGGGCGCCCAGAACGTCTCCACGATCTCGGGGCCCGGCTTCGGGTCCACCCGAGCGTTCGTATAGGCGACGAAGGGCACGACGAGCATCTCGGGGACGTTCCCCGGCGAGCGCGGCGGAAGGTGGCCCAGGACCTCGGCTCGTCCCGTGAGGTCCAGGTTCACCTCCTCGTTGGTCTCCCGCAGGGCGGTGACCAGGAGGGAGACGTCCTCCTGATGGCGGTGCCCCCCGGGGAACGAGATCTGCCCCGACCACGGGTCTCCCTGGCGGCGCGCCCGTCGGCCCAGGAGCACCTCGAGGCCGTCGCCCTTGGGCCGCAGGAGAACGAGGACCGCGGACGCGGGCTTCGACGAGAGCTCCGTCTCCGCGAGCTCCGCAGGGAGCAGGACCTTCCGGAGTTCCGCGGCGGTCGTCCGCACCGGCCCCGCCACGGCGTCCCGCCACTTAGGATTGACGGCCGCTCAGAACTGGGCGCCCCAGATCTGCTGTTCCGCGACGATCGTCGCGAGGCGCTGGAAGGAAGCTTCCACGTTCTCCCCCGTCTTCGCGCTCGTCCAGAAGTAGCCGCAGCCGAGCGCGTTGCAGCGCTCCGTGATCTCGGGCAGTCCGAACTCGGCCTTGTCCGCGAGGTCCGTCTTGTTCACGGCGATTAGGGCGGGCAGGTGCCCCGCGACCTCCTCGACGCACGCGATCCAGTCGTCGAGCCCGTCCAGGGTGGAGCGGCGCGTCAGGTCGACGACGGCCAGGATGCCCCGGGCCCCGTAGAAGTAGGCCTCCTTGAGGAGCTCCTGGAACCCGTGCTGACCCATGATGTCCCAGATGAGCATGTCCATGCTCGCGGTGACGTTCTCCTTGGGGAACGAGACCTGGATCTCCTTCTTGGAGACCTTCGTGCCTAGCGTGCTGATGTACCGGTCCTCGTACATGTCGAGGACGTAGCGGCGGATCAGCGACGTCTTCCCGACGCCGTTGTCTCCGACAAGACAGACCTTGGTCTTGAGGGTCTCGCGCTCCATTGTCCTAGGCCTCAGGGATGCGGATGGGGGACGGAGGCATGAATCCGTGCCCCGCTTAAGCATTCTTGTGTTGCTATCGCCCGGGGGAACGAGGGCGCGGGACGGCACGTCGTTGGACTAGGCTCAGAATCGGGCGAACCAGGGCGCCGCGTGGACGATCCTCAGTGGGAGTTGGGGCCCAGGGTCACCTGGCGCGGGGGCTCGCCGTTCGACGGGGGAGGCAGCTTGGCGACGACCCGCCTTGCGATCTCACGCAGGTAGGCCTCCGGGACGGCCTCCTTGGCCACGAGCACGAGGAGGCCTTGGGGCTCCACCTTCTCGATGTGGATGCGGCTGCCCGCGGCCGCAATCGTGAGGACTTGCGGCGAGGGGGAGCGAAGGGTCTCCAGCAGGGTCTCGAGCGATCCCAGCGCGGTCGCCGCCATGATCGAGGCGATCTCCCACGACACGGGGGCCCGCGCCCAGGCGGCGAGCATGCGTCCGTTCCGCTTGAGGAGCATGGCCGCCTCGATTCTACCGTTCGGGACGAGGTCCGCGAAGAAGTCGGCAGGGACCGCGCGGAGAGAATCCATCACGCTCACGTCCACCATTGCGACCGCGAGTTCAAAAGGAAATGGACTCCACTATCACAGTCGCGAATTATCCGCGCATCCAGGGTCAGGTCGGGACGGGCACGCCTACATCGCGGACAGGGAGACGACACGGCGGTCCGTGATGATCCTGTTCAGGGCGTGCAGGGAGACGACCACGGTGTTCCCGGAGATTCCGAGATCGAAGGGGATCTTCCACTCGGGCATCGTCGTGTTGAACCAGCTCGCCCAGGCGCTCGGCGCGGAGGTGATGATCGTGATTGTGAGCCCGGTGTACCAGTTGGCCCACTGGCCCACCCGGCACTCCTCGAGGAGGATCGAGTCCTCCGTGGTCTGCGCGAGCCAGCCCTGGATGTTGTTGTTGTTCTTCTGGGTCTCCGTCACGTTCAGCGCGATCGCGAGGTTGGTCGTCGCCTGGTCCACGTTGAAGTGCGCGCTGACCGGGTCTCCCGCGACCATGTTCGTGTTGGCGGCCAGGAGGTTCGCCTGGGACGCGTTGAGGGGCTGGTTCACGGCGGCGGCGCCTGCCGGAGTCGCCGCGCCCTGGGTCACCCAGAATGCCAAGTTCGACGAGATGTTGGCGACGTTCTGAGCCTCGGAGGCCAGGTTCACCTTGGTGAGATTCTGGTCGACCACCTGCCTTGCGAGGACGTTCGCTTCAAGAACGTGCGTGCCACCGCCCGAACTCTGGAACGAACTCCCGGTCAACGTGACCAGAGCGACTTGAAGACTCCCGGAGCCGTCACCGTACGACGTGTATTCCAGGGGGAATCCCGCCCGCATCACGGCCCCGTCCGGCTGAATGGCAGCCAGCCCCCCCGATTCGAACCGGAGGGCCTGGGAGGGGTAGTAGATGTTGTTGAGGTCCAAGGAGAGGGAACCGCCGTACGCCTCCGCGGAGTACACGTTCCCGCACTGCACGGAGCTCTGATAGTGCATGCTGATCTCGAAGTAAATCCACTTGATCGAGGCGGCCGTGGGCGCGGCGTAGTACGTCCCGCCCGTGATCGAGGCGATCTGGGTCAGGAGCGGCCCGTCCCCGGAGCTGCACAGGCCGATCGTGAAGATCGTGATGTTGTTCGCCTTGGCGATCTGGGCCTGCTGGACCGTGTACGCGTCGCCGCACGGCGACACGCTGCCACCGCACTCGTTCTGTCCGTCCGTCAGGAGGATCTCGACCCACGCCTTGCCCTTGTGGCCGTTCGCGATGAGCTCGTTGTTCCCGGTCATGATCGCGCGGCCGATGTTCGTGCTGTCGATGTCGCTGATCGTGCCGAGGTCCACCTTGGGCTGCGTGTAGTCCGGGTTGCCGCACATGCCCGGATAGTACAGGTGGTGTGCGACCCCGCCGATGTTCGCCTGGGTGAGCCACGAGTTGCCGTTGAAGGCCACGATCGCCACGCAGTCGGGGACGGAGAGCCGCCCGACGTAGTTCTGGGCGCCGACGATCCGGAGGTTCTGCGGGTCGTTCTGCGCCATGGAACCCGAGTCGTCCATGAGCAGGATCACATCCTGGTCGATCTTCTTGACCGACGCCTGCCGGAACTGGGGGACGAAGGCGAAGGAGACGGACACGCCCGCCGTGTCACTCGCGGCGTAGCTCAGCGTCCCCGCGCTCGCGGTCGCGAACGGGGAGACAGCCTGGGTCCCGAGGGCGAACGGCACGGAGACCTGCGCGCCCGCCACCGCGGGACCGACGATCATGGACCGGAGGAAGTCCATCTGCTGGATGTCGTGCTTGGTCGTGCTGTACTCCGCATCGTACTGCTGGGCGGGCACCGCGCCGATCACGGTGACCTGGAGAAGGATGAGGACGATGAGCAGGACAAACATCGTAGCCACGGCCGCGGCTACACCCTCGTCCTCCTTGCGTAGCATCCGCTGCATTCGTAACCTCACCGTGAGTACGGGCGGATAAGGCTAACGCACCGAATATCAAAGATGACCGCGGCTTCGGGGAGGCGCACGCATGCACGGAAACGGACAGAGGAAGCGCCTGTACCGCTAGGGGGCGGTGGGATCCCGGCTTACGACGCTGCCACGAGCCAGTCGCGACTCGTCCGGATCCGGGGATCCGCGAGCAGGTCCTTCCTCTCGCCCCCCTGCGGCGGGAAGGGCCGCGTCATGGGGCCGCAGTAGTGGTAGAGGATGAACGGCGCGGTGATGAACGACAAGAACCACGGCGCGTTGTACCACAGGCCGACGGGGTTCCACATGGTCAGCCCGAGGGCCA
>DASQGG010000166.1 GCA_035632695.1 Thermoplasmata archaeon | reverse complement strand
CGTGCTCACATCATGGTCCGGGCCGAGCGCGACGCAGCACATCCGGATTCCGGTGGGCGAGGGCATCTGCGGAGCCGCGGTTGCCGCGAAGGAGACCGTGCTGGTCCCCGACGTGAGCCAGGATTCGCGGTACCTCCAGTGCTTCCTGAACACGCAGTCCGAAATCGTCGTTCCCATTCTCAAGGACGGCAGCGCAATTGCCGAAATCGACGTGGATTCGGACCAACTGGGTGCGTTCGGCCCCACGGACCGCGACTACCTAGCCTGGGTGGCCGGCGAACTGGCGCGGGTCGTGTGAAGTCCCCCGGGCAGGTCCCGTGTATGGGTCTCGGATTGACCCACCTCGCTTCGTTCTTGTTCGACCCGTCGCGGAACCCCAAAGCGGAGGGCATTCCACCTCTTTCCGAAATCTCCATGGAGACGAACCGGCTACGCCTCCGGTTCGACGGAAGCCGACCCACGGAAGCCTATCGTCGCAAGGTCGAGGATCTCGTGTAGGAGCGGCAGAAGGATGGCCCGGACCAAATTCTGTTCCAGGCGGTGACCGCCGTCCGGCTGGGTCCCGGATCCATCGATCTCGAGTTCCACCCCGCGAAACCGCCCCCGATGCTCGAAGTCTCGCCGGCCCACCGCGTCTCCTGCTACCTGTACACCCCGGGGAAGGGGCGCGAGGGCGGCTGAACGCGTCTCACAGCCGGAATTCGCCCCAGACTTGGACCCACGTGCCGATCTGGTCCGACGTCGCCAGGTCGTACGTGGACATGAGGCGCGCCACGGAATGCGGGTTCGCGACCCGGTAGCCGCCCCGGTCCTCGGCGCGGGCGAGGATCCCCGCGTACTGCATCTTCTTGAGATGGTGGGACAGCGTCGAGGGCGATACGGGGACGTGCTCCAGGATCTCCTTGTGGGCCGCCGTGTCGCGCTCCATGAGGAACGCGAGCACCCGGAACGGCACGGGCTGCCTCAAGTAGGCCAGGATGCGCTTCTCCTCATCGGAGAGGGCGGGCCGGCTGCCCACGTCGCCGGGGCGGGATCGAGGGTAGTACCGCTTGTACTCGCCGTCCATGGTCCAAGACACGAGCTCGTTCCTCTCGAGGAACCGCAGGTGGTAGTCGGCCAGAGTGATCGAGAGGTTCAGGGAACGCGCGATCTCCCGCAGGTGGAACCCGGGGTTCGCGCGGACGTACTGGAACAGGTCGCGCCGCGTCTTGACGGCCAGCACTTCCTCGTCCATCACAACCCCGGGGGATCACCGTCGCAGCGTGAATCCGTAGAACAGGGCGAGGATCACCAGGTCGAAGACCGACGAGAGGACGAGGAGTTGGCCGAGGTCCTGCCAGCCTTCGAACAGGGCGACGGTCAGGAAGAGTCCCTTCGTGAAGAAGACCGCGAACGCGGCCGCGAGGACGATCAGGTGTGAGTCGCGGACACGCCGCCACGCGAGAAGGGAAATCGTGCAGAGCGCGAACGCGACGACCGTCACGGCGGCGAGCAGGATGTTGACGATGGCGACCATGCAAGGCCCGGGAGCGAAACGGGCCTTCGACGTTAAGGCTTGCTCACGGCGCCTTCCGACGTCTCCGGTTGACCAGGAGCGCGGTGCCCGCGACGACGGCGGCAATCCCGGCCAGGGAGGCCGAATAGACGACGGAGTCTCCGCCAAACTGGAGGGGCGAGCCTTGCGCGGGGTGGATGATGCTGTCGTACGCCGCGCTCACGATGCCCATCGTCGGGTCATGGACAATCTGCACGCGGAGGCTGCTCGACAGGGCTTTCGGGTACGAGAGGTACAGGTTGTAGTCCCCGGTCGTTTCGTTGAACGTCGGGCCCATGGGCGTCACGGTACCGTTGACACCGTTCACGGTGGCGAAGTTGGACCAAGCGAAGAACGCGGAGGAGGGAGGCGAACCCGTGGGGCTTGTCACGTTGACCGCCCGGTCTTCCGAGCTGAAGTCGTTCAGGTCGTCCCAACTCCGGTTGTTGAGCGCGACCCTCTGACTCGTGCTCAGGCCGACTTGCAGGGAGAGCCGGGTGGCCGGGGAGGTCATCTCGTGGTTGATCACGAACGTCAGCTTCGCTTCCATGGGCGTCAGGGTCTGTCCCGAGGGCAGGGCGACGAATCCGTCCGCGATCGTCAGGCTGAGGGTGATCTCCCCGTTGTTGCTGGGGATTTCGAAGGAGTTCACGTTGACACCGGCCGGTGTGCTCGTCTCCGTGTGCGAGATCGGATAGTGGCCGAACGCGCTTGGACCGAGCGGCGTGTACGCCACGACGCTCCCGTCCTCGAGGATTCCGTCGCCCGACGTATCGTTCCACTCGAGCAGCCCTCGGATGGCAAGGGTGTATTGGCTCGAGACCGGGCCGCCGGCCACGCGCTGGTAGACCAACGTGAGGCTCCCGTTCGCGTAGGAAATCTGGTACTCGTCCGGCGACGGGGCGTTCACCGAGGCGCTTTCGATGTGGAGGGACCGCGGCTCGCCCTCCGGGACGCCGTACCAAACCACGGATCGGCGCACGTCGGTCGGCATGCCCGTGGCCGCGACCGACGGTGTCGTCGCCCGCGCGGTCCTCGCCCCAACCACGACAGTCAGGGCCAACGCAGCGGCTAGCGAGAACGTGATGAGGACTACCGAACGGCGGCCGGCGGACATCAGGGCAACCCGGGCATTCGATTGGAGCGAGTATATAAAGAGATTATGGGACGCTTTGCGAAGGCGTCGCCCCTCCAGAAACGGCTCCCGATTCCGGCCCCCCAGGGGGACCTCGTGGAGAACGGGGGATCCTCACTCCTTGACGACCTCGCCGAAAGCCATCCGACGGTGCACCTTCGTGATCCGGACTTTCACGGCGTCCCCGATCTTCGTGCCGGGCACGAACACAACGAAGTTCTGAATCCGCGCGACACCGTCGCCCTCTCGCCCGATGTCCTCGATCTTCGCCTCGTACACCTTGCCTTCCTCAACGGGTAGGGAAGGGGGCCTGAAGCCCGCTCCGGTGAACGACATACACCCTCCTCGCCGCGGAGTCTCCACGACGTCTACGGTATTTATAAATGCGGTGTTCCGAAACCCACCCCGCGGCGTTCAGGCGTCCGTGTCCTCGATTTGGGAGGGGCGGGAAAGTCGGAGGGACAGGATGAGGAACACGACGCCTACGATCATCACGATGAGGCCCACGCCGAGGACGAGACGGTTCACGGGCCCGAACACGTCGAACTCGTTGTAGTTGAGAAACCCGATGCGCAGCACATCGTGCATCCAGTAGCCGAGGGCAATCCCTGGGCCGCCCAGGAGAATCAAGGCGATTCCCGCATAGTACAGGAACTTCTCCCGGAAGCCCGGGACCCGATCGGTCACCGGATTGGTTTCGGCGTCGTCGGCGGGCGTCGCGGAAAAGCTCTCCCCGCAGCGCGGACACTCGAGCGCGTCGGCCGGGAGCGCGGCGTGGCAGATGGGGCACGCATCCAACGAGGCGAGGGAGGCGGTCATGCCGTGGGTTGTCCTTGCGACGTGGCCGGGTATATGCGTTTCTTCCTCCCTATCCGGTTTGAGAAGGACGACCGTCGAAGGCGGTCCCGGTATTCTGGACGCCGAAGGTCCGGCATCGGTGCCGCGGACGTGGGTCACGCCTCGAAGCGGGCCCCGCAGACGCAGCGGACGGCGTCCGCGGTGACTTCGGCACCGCAGAGCGGACAGGCATACGAGACGTCCGAGGCAGGTTCTCGGCCGGCGGCGCGGCACGCGGAGCAGGCCGCATCTTGGGCGGGCAGGGGCGCGCCGCAGTCGGGGCACACGGCCACCGTGGGCTCGGCGGCGAATCGCACCCCGCAGACGCATTCGTCCGCGTCGTGGGAGACGAACCGGCCGCAGGTGGGGCACTGGAAGAGGGTGATGGTCTCCGCGTCGCGAACCGGATCGTAACGCCGCTCCGAGGACACGTCGTGAACCCGTTGGAGATCCTCGAACAGCTGCAGGAGGCTCCGTCGCGCCGCGGCGAGTTCCTCGTCGTCCGAGGGAACGGACGGCACGGACGCCACCGTGATCCGTCGGCTCGAGTACACGCCGCCCGTGCTCCCGGCGAACCGCGCGCCGCAGTACTCGCAGCGTTCCTCATGGAAGGGCGTCAGCTTCTTGCACTTCCAACACAGGATGCGCGGGGTCCGTTCCTCTCGGGTCTCGGCCTCCCGAATTCCGCCCGCATCCTCGTGGCTCAGTCGATGGACTTCCATGGGAACCGCCCCCGGAGGAAGTGGCCCGGTATCGCGGTCCTTGGTGATAATGGGGTCCACACGGCTGGCGCGATATGATAATCGGTAATGATTACGGACACCGCCACTCGGAGGGCCGGACGCCCAGAGAATCCTTTATAGCGCGGGGCGCGGTGGGCCCGGGCGCCATGGCCAAGATCCTCGTCTGCGTCGCGTGGCCCTATGCGTCGGGGCCCCGGCACCTGGGTCACGCCTGCTCCACGTTCATCCCGGCGGACGTGTTCGCGCGGTACCACCGGATGAAGGGGGACGAGGTCCTCATGGTCGGTGGCAGCGACATGCACGGGACGCCGACGACCGTGCGCGCGGACGAGGAGCGCGTCACGCCGCGGGAAATCGCGGAGCGGTTCCATGCCCTCCACGCAAAGAACATCGAGCAGCTCGGGGTGCGCTACGACCTGTATTGGAACACCGCGGCGGAGGACCACAAGAAGTGGGTCCAGGAGATCTTCCTGGCCCTCCGCGACAAAGGCCACGTCTACGAGGCCACGATGACCTCGCCCTTCTGCACCGCGGGCAATCACTTCCTCCCGGACCGCTACGTGGAGGGCACGTGCCCGAACTGTGGCTTCGAGCAGGCCCGCGGGGACCAGTGTGACAACTGCGGGCGCCTCTGGGACCCCTTTGACCTGATCGGTCCCCATTGCCGAATCCACGGAACGCCGCCAATCAAGAAAGAGACGCGGCACTTCTTCTTCCGCCTGAGCGCGTTCGAGGCGCCCCTGAAGAAGTGGATGGGCTCGGGGAAGGAGCATTGGCGCGGCCCCGTGCTCACCTTCGCGCAGAGCTGGCTTCGCGAGGGGCTCAAGGACCGCCCCGTGACGCGGGACATCGAGTGGGGCATCGAGGTCCCCGTCCCCGGATATGAGACGAAGCGAATCTACGTGTGGTTCGAGGCCGTCATGGGCTACCTCACGGCGACCAAGGAGTGGTTCAAGCTCCATGGGAACCCGGACGGGTGGAAGGACTTCTGGACGGACCCCAAGGCGAGGCACTACTACTTCGTCGGGAAGGACAACATCGTCTTCCACACGATCATCTGGCCCGCCATCCTCCTGGGCTATGACCGGAAGCTCGACCTCCCCTACGACGTGCCGGCGACTCAGTTCATGAACATCTCCGGGGAGAAGATGAGCGCTGGCCGCGGCAAGGGTGTCTGGCTCTCCGACCTGCTCGAGCGGTTCGATCCCGACCAGCTGCGCTATTACGCGATCGCGACGATGCCCGAGACGAAGGATTCCGACTTCGAGTGGGAGGACTTCGCCCAGCGGAACAACAGCGAGCTGCTTGCCGTGTACGGCAACTTCGTCCACCGCGTCCTGACCTTCGCGGACAAGAACTTCAACCATGAGATCCCGCCCTCGGGGTTCCTGGACGCGGCGGACAAGGCCATGGTCCGAGCCATCGAGGACCAGTGGAAGAAGGTCGGCCAGAACCTGGAGTACGTCCACTTCAAGGACGCGATCAAGGAAGCCATCCAGCTTGCTCGGCTCGGCAACCAGTACTTCGACCAGAAGGCTCCGTGGGATCTCGTCCGCAAAGACCGCGCCGCGTGTGGCACCGCGCTGCACGTCTCCCTCCGCGTCGCCCGGTCCCTCGCCCTGATCATGGCACCCTTCCTTCCGTTCAGCTCCCAGAGGCTCTGGAGCGCCCTGGGATACGACACGGACGTCCAGGCGCAGGGCTGGGACGAGGTGCTCGAGGACGCGCCCAGCGGCCAGAAGCTCCGTGTGGGCCGGCCCCTGTTCGCGAAGATCGAGCTGGGGGCGGAGCACGCGGAGGCCCCCGACGCGCGCTTCGACGTCCGCGTCGCGCAGATCCTAGACGTGAAGGCCCATCCCAACGCGGACAAGCTCTACATCCTGACGGTCGACTACGGCTCGGGCACCCGAGACATCGTCTCGGGAATCAAGAACGACTACATGCCCGAGCAGCTTCGCGGTCGGAGGATCGCGTACCTGGTCAACCTGCAACCCGCCAAGCTCCGGGGCATCGAGAGCCGCGGGATGCTCCTCGCGGGAGAGGACGAGCACGTGGTCGGGCTCGTACTCCCGCCGGACGACGCGCCGATCGGCACCCAGGTGCTGGGGGTCGCGGGCGCCCCCGAACTCCCATTCTCCGAGTTCCAGAAGTACAAACTCCGAGTGGGCGAGGAGGGCCGCGTATACTTCTTCGGACGCGACGAGACGGTCCGGATCCCCTTGAAGAGCGGTGACGCGTACCTCAAGGTGGACAAGGGACTCAAGGAAGGCACTTGGGTCCACTGAGCCGAAGTCATCGGGCGCCGGCTCCGCCTGGAGGCATGCGCCTTGCGTCCCTGGCGATCACCTCCCCGCGGAGGGCCAGCGCCCACGCCAGCGGGCGAATCAAGGGAAGCAGTTCGCATGCGACGTCGCTGAAACGGACCCCCGCCGCGGTGACGACCCCGTGGGCCACGACCCGCCCTTCCCGGTCGATACGGAGGGCGCCTCGCGCCATGCTCCCGATGTGGAAGGTCCGGTCCTCCCAGGTGAAGGTCGCCTCGCCGGCGTGGAACGGGACGCGAAGGAAGCGCCCGTATTGCTCGATGACCAGGAGGTCTTGGGCCGGCCGAAACAAGACCCTCGCGTCCTCCGACGGGGAGGCACCGTCGACCGCGTACCAGCCCCCCGTAGCCCGCAGGACCTTGGTCTTGACGCGGTCGAGCCAGATCCGACCGTCCCCCCGAATGCGACGTTTGACGACGAGGGCCACGCAAGGCGCCAGGGGCCATGAGCGATTTGGATGTTCGGAAACGAGTTCGCGGGACTAGTGGGCTGCGCCCGCGGTGCCCATGGCAATCCAGAACGTGATCGCGCGGAAGGCGAGTCCGACGGCGAGCTCGCGCGCAATGGGCTCCAGTTCGGGAGCGACGTAGCCGAGCCGCACGCCACTGAGCGTGACCCGCCCCGTGGCCACAGGTCGGTCCCCCCGGGACACGGTAACGTGGCCCCAGGCCATCGGGCCCACCCGGTACCGCTGCCCGCGGAACGTGAACGCGGTGCCCCGCCACCGGAACGGGATCACGGCCGAGGCGCCGGGCGACTCGATCCGGATGCGGTCCCGGAGGGCGTCGTAGCGGACACGCCCGCGCGGCCACGCACCGACGGACGGGACGGACACCCATCCGCCGCCCTCGCGCCGGATCGGATACTCCACCCCCTCCACAACGAGACGATCCCGCAGGATTCCGATCCGGGCTTCGAGGGTCACGGAGAATCACACGGCTACCCGACGGCATAAAGGGCCGCTGGGAATGCCCGGCTCCGATACCTTTTAGGACCATCGCCCTTTCTGCCGCCGCCCATGCTTCTGGACCTCCACAACCACACGCGGTACTCCCCCGACTCCCGCGTGGCGCCCGCGGAGCTGGTGGCCCTGGCGACACGCATCGGCATCCAAGGCATCGCGATCACCGACCACAATGCCGTCGCGGGTATCGCGGAGGCGGCAGCCGCGGCGAGCAAGGACTTTCTCGTCGTTCCCGGAATCGAGGTCTCCACCGCCACGGGTCACGTCCTGGGGTACGGCGTTCGCGAGGTCGTCCCGCGAGATCTCGGCATCGCGGAGACCGTGGAGCGAATCACCGCCCTGGGTGGCGTCGCGGTTGCGGCGCACCCGTTCCGGTTCTGGTCGGGCCTCGGGAAGAACGGACTGGACGCAGCGCGGTTCCCCGCCTACGAGACGGCGAACGCGCGCACCCTCCGACGCGGGAATGTGCGAGCGCGGGAGACCGCAACCTCCCGGAAGGTCGGCGAGACGGGCGGCAGCGACAGCCACTTCCTCGATGAGGTGGCCCGCGCAGTGACCGCGGTCGAGGCCGGCGTGGCCTCCGTGGACGATCTCCTCCAGGCGCTGGCCCGCGGGAAGACGCGGTCCCAGGGATTCGATCGGGACGTCGGTGGAACGCTTCGATACGTGCCGAAAGCCGTGGGAGAATGGATCGGCCGCGGGATGAAGCGGATCTGAACCTCAGAGATTGTCCTCGATCCGCCCGAGGTACTTCTCGATCGTCCGCTTGACGCCGCTGGAGTCAGCGGCCTTCGGCATGTGCAGGACCATGAGGGCCTTCGGGCCGCAGTGGACGATTACGAGCTTGCTCGCCTCGAGGTTGATCACAACGTTGTCGAGGACCTCCTTGAGCTCCGAGGTCGAGTTCTCCGCCGCGCCGAGGAGGATCGCGAACATGGCCGCGAAGGTCTCCACATGCACCCCGTGGGGGACGGTGCCCGCGATGTACGTGCCGTTCCGGGACACCAGGATGGCGTCCTGGATGCCCTCGGACGTCTCCATCTCGTGGAGGATCGTCTCGATCGCGGCGGTGTCGGCCATGGTCACGTCTCCCCGAGATAGCGCACCCGGGAGGGTCCGTGATTGAAGCGAGGGTCGATAAAACCTTTGTGCTGCCAGACTCGCGAGGGAAAACGACTAGAGGCCACGGAGGAGCTCGTGCATTGCCTTCGCCGCATCCACCGCGCGCGAGGCCGCGTCGATGCGCGCCTTCGCCTGCTTGAAGGTCATGCCTGGTCCCGTGATCCCGAGCCCCACGGGCTTCCCGGTGCGCAGACCGACGTCCATGAGCGCCGCAGCCGCGGTGTTCAGGATGACCTCGTCGTGCTTCGTCTCCCCTTGGATCACGGCGCCCAGAGCGACGACGCCGTCCACGTCGCTCCGCTCGAGCAGGCGTTGCGCAGCGAGCGGAATCTCGAACGTGCCGGGAACCCGCACGACGGTCGTCACCTTGAGCTCCTGCTCCTTCGCCCGGTCCAGCGCGCGCTCGACCATGGCGTCCACGATCTCCCGGTTGAACAGGGAGGCGACAATGGCCAGCCTCATGGCATCTCCAGTCGGATGGGGCCTGCGTCCGGATAGCCCTCGCGCTGCCCCGTGCCCGCGCGTGCCCGGATCGCCCCGGGGCGGAACAGGAGGTCGTACGCGTTGACCGCGTGCTCCCGCGTCCGTCGATCAAAGAGCCACGCCAACTTCGCCTCGTCCGCCGCCTCCTCCTCGTGGACCATCACGCCGATGATGTGCTTCCCCGTGGTCGCCTGGACCATCTGGAGGCCGAAGTCCGCCGCCAACGCGCAATCCTTGTCCACGGTCTGCCGGCCCACCATGCCCAGGGTGATCACGAGGTCCGCTCCCCGATCGAACAGGACCTTCGCGCCCGCGGCGAGATCCTTGATCCCGGGGACCGTGTACCGCAGTATCTCGAAGCCGCTGCCCTGTTTCTTCAGCTCGTCCACGGCCGAAGCGGCCATGTCGAAGCGGCTGAAGGAGGTGTCGACCACGCCGATCTTCTTCAGGCGGACGGCTTGCGTCCGCCTTCGACCGCCTGCAGCTTTTCTTGGAGCGCGAGCCATTCGGCCACCTTCCTCACGATCTTGCGGGTGCCGTCGAGGTCCCCCTCGAACTTGGGCAGGCGGACCACCTTCGTGGCCAAGCCTCGCTTCCGGCACTCCTCGAGGACCTTGTCCTCGTCGTGAATCTGATCGAACCCGAGGGCGATGACGTCCGGGCGGATCTCATCCAGGATCTCGTAGATGCTGCCCTCGTGGCCGAGGACCGCACGATCCACGGGCTTGAGCGCGGCAACCAGCTGGACGCGCGAGGCCTCCCCCATGATCGGCTCGTGCTTGAACCGCCGCGCCGTGCTGTCCCGCGCGACGACCACGACGAGCTCGTCCCCGAGGCGGCGCGCCTCGGTGAGGAAATGGACGTGACCCGTATGGAGGAGATCGAAGACCCCCGTCGCCATCACGCGGACCATGTCTGCCACGCCCGGACGATGTCCTGCCCTTCCAGGAACACGAGATTGTGGTCTCGTGCATATGCCTTTGCATCATTCCTGGCGAGGGCACGGTCGTCGTCCGCCATCATCTCGCAGATGGTGGCGCTGGGCGTGAGTCCGGCCATGATCATGAGGGCCGTGGTGAGCTCCGTGTGGCCTCGGCGGGCCACGAGGAGCGGATCGGTGGCGTTCAGCACGGGCACATGGCCCGGCGCACGGAACTCGTCCGCGAACACGTGCGCGGCCCAACCGTTCTCGCGCTTGACCGCCTCCGCCGCGATCGCGGCGAGGCGAGAGATCGTGTGGGCGCGGTCCTTGTCCGTGATCCCTGTGAACGTGTCCTTGTGGTTGACCGTCAGGGAGAACGTGCTGTGGCGGTCGTACTTCAGGTTCTCCGCGGACACCGCCTCGAGGATCGGGTACGTGTGCCCGGCGTCGCGCAGGACGTCGGCCATGAGCGGCAGGCCGATCTTGCGGTGGACGTCGCTCGAGAGCGTGACGCAGACGAGCCCGCCCGCCTCCTTGCGGAGCGTGCGGATCGCGGGCGGGGTGACGAACTGACTCGCGATCGTCAGGTCCGTCTCCTCCTCGCGGCCGTCGCCGTCGTAGACGAGGATGAACCGCCCGTGACGCAAAGCCGCGAGGGCTTGGTTCACATCGTCCATATGGCTCGACGAGGTTCGCGCGATATATCAACGTTGTTGTAAGAACCCGATATCTGGTAGTCATGCCCGATACGTAGGACTTATGCCGGCGCGCTCGTTCGTCGGCCCGTGCTCGAGCCGGAGACCGTCGCCAAGGTCGACAAGGGCGGCATGCGGGACATCATCGCCTCGTTCCCGGAACAGCTCACGGAGGGGATGCGTGCCAAGCTCGAATTCGCGTCGGAGCTGGGCAGGGCGAACCGCGTGTTCATCGTGGGCATGGGAGGCTCCGGGATCGCCGGCGAGGTGTTCGCCGCCTGGGTGGCGGACCGGTCCCGGATCCCGATTCATCCTGTCCACGACTACCGCCTCCCGTCCTACGTGACGCCGGGAGACCTCCTCGTGGCCGTCTCCTACTCGGGAGACACGGAGGAAACGCTCGCCGCGACGGCACAGGGCATCAAACTGGGATGTCGCATCGTTGCCGTGACCTCCGGGGGCGCGCTGGCGAAGCTCGCGCGGGAGGTGCGTGCGCCGCTCGTGGAGATCCCCGCAGGGCTCCCACCCCGAGGAGCCTTCGGCCACCTGTTCGGCGTCCTCCCGTCGCTCGGCGCGGAGTGGGTGTCCGGGAACCTGCGGGGCGAACTCGAGGCGGCGACCGTCCACCTGCGGGAGCTTCGGGGTCGGCTGCGGCCGGAGTCTCCGCTCCGGCGAAACCTGGCCAAGCAGCTCGCGACGAAGCTCCGAGCGGTCACGCCGATCGTGTACGGGGCACCGCCGTACGACGCAATCGCGAAACGCTGGCAGACTCAGCTTAACGAGAACGCCAAGCTCATGTCCTTCTCCTCGTCCCTCCCGGAGGCCGACCACAACGAGATTATCGGGTGGGCCTCGGACGCGAGCGCGCGGCGATTCGCCGCGATTCTCCTGCGGGATGCGGACGAGAGGCCGGAGATCCGCCGTCGCCTCGACGCGACCGCGACCCTGTTCGCTCGGTACGCTAGAGTGGAAGAGGTCCGGGATGACGATTCGCAGCTCCTCGGCCGCATGCTCGGCACGCTCTTCCTCGGAGACTACGTGAGCCTCTACCTGGCGACCCTGCGCCGGGTCGACCCCTGGCCCGTCGAACCGATCCGAGAACTCAAGGAGCGGCTCAAGCGGCTTCCCCGAGGAAAAAGCTGAACGCCGAGGGGGAGACTTTCAGGCAGCCGTCATCAGAGCGGCGGGGAGCCTTTTGAACTCCCGAGGCCTTGCGACCACCAGCTCTCCAGGCTGGCGCCCTACCGGACTAGGCGACCTCGGCACTCAGCGTCCGCACGATTGGCTCCGCGGTAATAAAGGTATTCGACCGCACGACTTGTCCATCAAGATGCCGGCGAGGCTTCGGCGGCCCGGAGGAATTCGGTGATCGCTGCAACGCATGCCTCGGTTCGGAAGAAGAGGATCAGGTGTCCTCCCGAGAGGGTGACCATCTGCGAGCCCATGATCTCCTCGTGCATCTCCTGCGCGTGCGGCAAGAGGGCTCGGCGGTCACGGGTCCCGTGGACGATGAGCGTCGGCACACGGATATCCGAGAGCCGGGCCGTGGCGTCGTAGTTCCTCGACGCCTCGCGCTGGCGCATGAAGGCGTAGTACGGCTGCGGATCCCGTCCGAGGCTTCGGAGCCCCGGAATCCGGAGCGCGACGGCGAGCAGGTTCCCGAACAAGCCAAGCTTCGCCGCCCCGCGTGCGGAGGTCGCGACCAAGACGAGACTCCTGACGAGGTCCGCATGCCGCAACGCCAGGTCGATGGCAATCCGCCCGCCCATGGACACGCCGAGGACGTTCGCTTGCCCGAGGTCCAGCGCAGAGAGGAGCCCAGCCGCATCGTCGGCCATCATCTCGATTGAATACGGCGCATTCGGCTTGTCCGTGAATCCGGCCCCGCGATTGTCGACTGCCACCACATGAAACGTCGTCGACAATCGGTCGATGACTCTGCCGTAGTCGGACACCCGGCTTCGAAGGCCGGGGATCAGGAGGAGCGGTTCACCCTGGCCATGCATCTCATAGTACATCCGGATGTCCCGGACTTGGAGAGTGGGCATCGGACATCCTTCAGCCCGAGGGCGATCCGCGTTCACCGAATGCGCGGGCCGCCTCGATCCGCTCGCTGCCCGGAGGATGGCTGTACAGCAGCCACTTCTCCCAGGACCTTGGGTGCGCAATACTCAGGTTCTGATCGTGGAGCCGGACCATGGCTCCTGCAAAGGCCCGCGAATTCCGCGTCACTTCAAGCGAGAACCGATCCGCGCCGGCCTCGCGGTGCCTCGACCACCACAGCTCAAGCGGCTCGAGAGCCGCGGACACGAGTCCGGCATACAAGACCAGGAGCGGAAGGCCCGCCGCGTCGGCTAAGGATGCGATGCCGAAAGCTGGATAGGTGGCCGTGTAGACGAATGCCGCGATGGACCACATCACGAACGAGATGCCCGCCCCCACGATCACGCCCGTCAGAGGGTCGCGATGCTTCTGGTGTCCGAGCTCATGGGCGAGGACAGCCTCAATCTCCTCCGGTGTGTACGCGTGCAGCATCGTGTCGGTGATCACGATGCGTCGCGTGCGGCCGAATCCCATGACCGCTGCATTCGAGCGTCGCGTCTTCGCGGAGGCCCCCATCTCGAACACCCCGAGAACGGGTACCCCCGCCCGGGCCGCGAGGGCTTCGAACCGCGAGCGAAGCGTGGGATTCTCGAGGGGCCGGAACCGGTAGAACAGGGGAGCGATCACGACGGGCGCAAGGAAGCCGAGCACCCACGTCACGAGGATCCCGAGGAGCCAGGCGAGCAGCCACCACGTCGTGGGGTACGCCGCCAAGAGCCAAATGACTACATTTCCCGCCGCGAGGATCGCGACCAAGCCGAGGGCATACGACTTGATGAGATCGGATACCCAGGACCGCCGAGACTGGGTCAAGAGCCCGAACGAACGCTCGAGTAGAAATCCGCCCACGTAGGCGTAGGGCCACCCAAGAGCGCTGCCGATCGTGTACACCACCATCAGGAACACGGAAGCCTGGCCCCACGAGGGCCATACAAACGTAGCGATCCAGGATCGCAGCGCAACGGACTCGCCGGCCAGCAGGACGGCCAAGTAGACGAGGAGCACGCCCGTGTGGGACCAGGAGTACCGTCGGCGCTTCCGACGCAGCTTGCGAGCGAGCTCCTGTCGCTCCTCGTCGAATCCCCAGGCGTCTGTCCCCATGGGAGCGTCACTTCCAGAGCTTGGGGTACGTCCCCGGATTCATGAGGACGCGAGCGACGTCCGCTGCCAGGCCGGACTTCGCGACGACGATCTCATCCGAGGTCATCATGGCCTTGGCCAGCGCGACCGCCTCGTCCTTCCCCGTGAAGATCCCGAGGGTCTGTCCGCGGCGGATGTGGGGCGACAGCCGGGCGACGCCGGGCACGTGGACATTCGCCCCGTGACAGATCGCGTCCACGGCGGTGTCCTTGACGACGACCTTAGGGAGGTGGGCGAGAAGCGCTTCCATGGGCTGGAGGAGCGCGCGCAGGGGGGCCTCGTCCTGCTCCTCCCGCCAGTAGACCAGAGCGTCGCGGAACGCGTTCAGGGGGCGCGCGTGGCCCTCGTCGAAGGAGGCGGTCCGCGTTCGGCGGAGATCAATCATGTTCGCCCCTACGCCGAGCGCCTCCCCCAGGTCCGCGCACAGCGTGCGGATGTAGGTCCCCGACTCGCACTGCACGCGGAACAAGACGTTGCGTCCCGAAGTCTCGAGGGCCTCCAATGCCTCGATGTGGCGCACGCGCTGCTCGCGGCGCACGGCGGACCGCACCGGCGGGACCTGGTAGATGTCCCCCACGAACCGTTCCATCATGGAGCGGATGCGCCGCGCGTCGACATCCTGGTGGAGCTGCATCACGCCGACGTATTCCTTGTCTCCCTCGAGGACGGCGTCGACGGCGCGCGTGGCGTCCGCCAAGGCCACCGGCAGGACGCCGGTCACGTGGGGGTCGAGGGTACCCGAGTGGCCCGCCTTGGGCACGCCGAACATGTCCCGCACCCAGGCACTGACCTGGTGGGAGGTCGGTCCCTGGGGCTTATCCACGACCGTGACGCCCAGCCGAATCCGCTCCTCGAGGCTTCGGTCCTCGGGGCGCGTGCCGTGCTTCGAATCGGGCGTCTCGTGGAGCACGAGGAGGTCGCTCATCCCTCCACCCGGGACCACACGATGGCGACGATCGCGTCCGGCGTCTTGTCCGAGGAGTCGATCACAAGGTCATAGACAGAGCGGTCGGCGAGATCGATCCCGTACAGCCTCTTGTACCTCGACCGCTCGGAGGCCTCGCGAGCCGCGATCTCGCGCTCCGCGGCGCGTGCGTCCTGGCGCTCGCGGCCTGACACGCGCTCCGCCCGGACCTTGAGAGCCGCGTCGATCATCACTTTGAGGCACGGCACGCGGCGGAGGGTGAGGAGATGGGCCTGGATACGCCCGTCCACGATCACGTCCCGGCCCAGGGAATCGAGGCGCAGGATCTCCTCGAGGACCGCGCGGTCCAGCGATCGGTCGATGTCGGGATCTGCTTCGGCCGCCTTCGAGAACGAATCGAGGTCCATCGCGCGGTCCTTCGCCATCTGGCGGAACTTGAGCCCCGCGGACACGAGGGCGTACGCGTGCGCCTGCGCGAATCGTTCCGCGACGGTCGTCTTGCCGCTTCCCGGGGGACCCCCGATG
>DASQGG010000165.1 GCA_035632695.1 Thermoplasmata archaeon | reverse complement strand
CCTCCTGGACAGCCGCGTGCGGTCTCGGATGGGGACCGCCTCCGTGTACTTCCCGCCGTATCGGGAGGACGAGATCCTGGCGATCATCGAGGGGCGGCGCGACGCCTTCCGTCCTGAGACCCTCGCCCCCGGGGTCCTGCGACGGTGCGCACGGCTAGCCGCGGAAGAGCACGGCGACGCCCGCCGGGCCCTCGACCTGCTTCGGACCGCCGGGGAGGTTGCCGACGCCGAGGGCGCGGCACGCGTCGAGCTGTGCCACGTGGAGCGGGCCGACACCGTCTTGCAGGCGGAGCGGACCACCCGCGTGATTCAGGACCTGCCGATCCAGGAGATCGTCCTCGTCAACGCCCTGAGCCTGGCCGCGAACGAGGCGTACGGGACAATTGCGGACGAAGGGAAGGTCACGCCCCCCGAGAATCCGGCCGTGCCGACGGACGTGGTGTTCAAGCGTTACTGCAGGCAAGCGGCCTTCTGGAACCTGTGCCCGAAGGGCCGCCGCCGGTTCCTCGATTTCCTGCAAGACCTCGAGATGCACGGGCTCATCGGCTCCGCCACCGAGTCGTCCGGCCGCTACGGCCGCCGCAAGCTCGTCTGGATCCTGGGGGACCCGATCAACATCGGGTACGCGGCCCACTACCACCTCGTCCACCAGTGCCGGCCCGACCTCATGATGTACGCCGTGGGCGCCCCTTCGGATTACTAGGGAGTCGGGTCCCTCGGCAATGAGTGCCTTCCTCGGGTCCCCGTCGCAACCGCGGAGCCGCGGCGAACTTAGATGGCTGCAGATTCTGAGCGTCGATCTTGGCTAGACGATTCCGTTCACCGATGACGGTCGATTGTCGTGCCTCCGGATGGGTGAAGCCCGTTCCGAGCGGCTACGAAGGGGGCGGAGCTCCCGGTAGGAGTGCGTGAGGTCCCCGGATTGCGCCCGGCGCAGTACGAACCGGACGGGGGGGGAGCAAGCTCGTGGAGCGCCTGGTTGGGCAGGCGACAGCGTGCCAAGGCGGGAGGTACGCGCACTGGAGGAAGGGCTTGCTGGATGAGATTCCGCAACGGTGGCTGATGCCGTCGTGGTAATTGCGCGGACGGAAGCGCGGCGATGGTGGTGGGGATGCTGGAAGCGTTCGGTGACGAGATCCATCGACGAAGGGAGATCGGAAGAGGCTCGACTCGTGACGCGTTGGCCTGTTTCCCTCTCGCACAACCATTGCCGACAGGTCGGGGATAGAGAAGAGGCAGAATGCCGGACAGTAGCAAGTTCCAGGTTGCATTCAGGCCCTGGCCCTCCGGTTATGCCCGCTCTTGCGTTCTCGCGAGAATGTACGTGTCTTGGTAGAGAACATTCGGATGGTAGTTTGGGGGCACGATTCTTCCGGACCAATTGCCATAGTCTGTCCTGAGAACTGTGAGTCCGTGTTCGGACAAGACTTCGATTAGGTAGGTTTCTTCATACGCTACTGCAGCCTCCGGGACGTTCTCACTGCTCACGCTATAGACGCCGCGTTCGT
>DASQGG010000164.1 GCA_035632695.1 Thermoplasmata archaeon | reverse complement strand
GTTCAGAAGCTAGTCAACTCTCCGTACTACAGACTGCGGATCGGCGACTACCGGGTCATCCTCGATGTCCAGGGCGAAGTTCTGCGGATCCTAGTCCTGAAGGTCGGACACAGGGAATCCATCTACGACCGGTGACCGCCTAGCAGGCTATGGATTGTGTCTTCAAATCCCGCCCGGTCCACTTCCTCGCGGTGGCGTTGGACCTCTTCTATTCGAAGAGGATGGACTCCACGAACGTCTCCACCATCGTTCGATCGTGCTCGAAGCTCGACGCGGATTCCTCGTACTCGAGGTGGAGATAAGGGACCTTCGACTTCTCGATCACGCTCTTGAAGATCACGCTGTCGTACAGGGCGGGCTCGCAGAACTTTGGCGTGCAGATGATGACCCCTTGCGCTCCGGTGGACGCGAGCAGGTCTGCATAGTTCCTCCGCTTGTCGATGTCGGGATGGAACCGCACCGTCAACGGATCCGGGTTCTCCACGTAGGACCGGGCCAGAGAAAGCAGAGGATCGGGGTCCGTAACGGGCACCTCCCCCATCCAGCGGGAGCCGATGAGCGCCTCGTCGTGAACGATGTAGCACCCCGCCGCCTCGATCGTCCGCATCAGCTGGAGCGGGGGCTGTTCGCAGAAGGTCCCGGTCACGACCACGCGGATCCGGTCCATGGGCTTCCCTTCCCGCGCCGAAACGTCCGTGCCGTAGGCCCGCAAGGCCGGCACGTATTGCTCGACGGGTAGGATCGATCCCGCTCGCATCATCGCATACCACTCCGTGTACGGGATGAGCCAGGGTCGGGACTGCCTGAGCTGCACGAGCTCCCGAAGGAGCCTCCGCTTCTCATTGCAGAGCCCGATGCTCGTCCGCAGATCTTCGGATCGGAGAGGGGTTCCGCCGATCTTCTCCAACCCGGACGCGAGACGCAGGTACTCCTCGCGGAGATACCGGGCCGCGTACGCGGACCCGTTGTTGACGGGGTAGTGGAGGTAGTCGACGTACCTCTCCTTGAGATTCCGCTTGGTGATCCCTGAGAGATTGCGCGCGACGTCGCAGATGTTGGAGAAGACCAGTCCGTCGAAGATGTCCAATGTGCCCTGGAGGGCCATCTGGAACACGCTGCGGCTGATCGAGCAGATGAAGGACTGCGTGTGCGCGGTCGCCATGTCCAGGGAGAGCCTCCCGGAGGCGCCGTACAGGCCGACGGGGAGCAGCCCCATGGCGTGGGCCAGCTCCTCGGGGAAATACACGGGGAAGTAGCCGAGGGCCGGACGGCCGGACTCCTCCTTCCATCGCTTCACCGACGCGAACGACGTGTAGGAGTCCTCGGCCGCGGCGGAGAATGGGTATGAGACTTCCTCGAGCATGGTCTTCGCATCACCCCGCGGTCGCACCCTTCTTGGTCCAACGTACCTGCCCGAGGAGCGCGGCGCCGAGCGCCCCCGCGTAGAAGAGACGGGGCGACGCGTTCACCGGCACGCCGAGCTTGTCCTGGAGGGCGCGGACGAACGCAGGATTGAGCACGAGCCCACCCGTGAGGGTCACCTGAGGCTCCACCCCGACCTGCCTCAAGGTAAGCAGGACCCGTCCCGCGATCGACTCGTGTGCCCCCATGAGGATGTCGACCATGGGGACCTCCTGCGTCACCAGGTTGATGACCTCGGACTCGGCGAGGACGGAACAGATCGTCGAGATGCTCACGGGATGGGTGGACTCCATCGCCGTCCGACCCAGGTCGTCCAAGTCGACGCGCGTGTAGTACGCGATCTTCTCGAGGAAGCCTCCGCCGCCCGCCGCGCATTTCTCAGTCGACCGGAACTTGAGCACCTTCCCCCGTTCATCGATGCGGAACGCCCGCGCGTTCCCCGCGCCGACGTCCACAGCCGAGCGAGTCCCAGGGAAGAGCAACTGCGCACCTCGGGCGTTCGCCGTGATGTCGGTCACGTTCAGGTCGCGGAACGAAATCCGGTATCGGCCGAAGCCTGTCGCGGTGACATAGGAGACGCGGTCGGGCGCGAGCCCCGCCGCGGCCAGGGCCTTCGCGTACGCATCACGGCCGGCCTTCTCGTAGTCAAAGCCGGTGGTCACGGCTCCCACCGCAAGGATGGACCCCCCGTCCTCCAGGAGCGCGGCCCGCGTGCTCCTCGCCCCGACATCGATCCCCGCCGTGATCGTCATGCGGACTCTCCCATCATGCCACCGCCGGAGTCGTCATCTTCTCGAGGGAGAACTGTGCCGCGCCGAGGGCGCCGCAGAACATCGTGAGGGGATCCACGTTCAGCCGGACGCCGAGCTGCTCCTCGAGACAGCGCTTCATCCCACGGTTCAGCGAGACGCCCCCGGTGAACGTCACCTCGGGCTCGATGCCGACCCTCCGCACGAGGCCGATGGCGCGGCTCGCGATGGCCGCATGGACCCCGTACAGGATGTCCTCGAGGCGGTTCCCCCAGGCGAGCTGCTCCTGGGTCTCCATCTCC
>DASQGG010000163.1 GCA_035632695.1 Thermoplasmata archaeon | reverse complement strand
CCAATCCGAAGATTGCGTACAGGATGCCCAAGGCGACGGCGAGCACGGCCAGCGCGACGATCCATCGAGGAACACGCAACCCAACCGGGGCGCGTGTGGACTCCTCCTTCCCGCGCATCGCTTCCCGGTCGAATCCCACGTTGGGTATATTAGGCTTCAGGGAGAAGCCGCCCGAATCGAACGGGTCCGAAACACTTTATCGCGCGGGTCCGTTCCGGCGGATGATGGATTCATACCTGATCCTGATCGATTCCCGCGGCCGCAAGCACCCCGTGAGCCTGGACGGACGGATGGCGACCGTGCCGGGGTTCGGGACGTTCGACGTCGCGCGGCTGCGCGACTCTGTGGGGCATGCCCTGCGCGTCGGCGGGCGGACCGTGATCGTGCTCGAGCCGTCCCTGCGGGATCTGCGGGAGACCCTGGCTCGAGGCGCACAGTCCCTCACGCCCAAGGATATCGCGTCCATCCGATTCGAGCTCGATCTCTCCGCGGGATCGCGGGTCGTCGAGGCGGGGACGGGAAGCGGCGCGCTCACGATGGCCCTGGCCCGGGCGGTACGTCCGTCCGGGAAGGTCTACTCGTACGACCTGCGTGAGGATCAGCAAGAGATTGCCCGGGAGAACGTCCATCGCGCCGGCTTAGGCGCGTGGGTGGACTTCAAGGTGGGCGACGTTCGCGCGCCCATCGACGAGACCGAGGTGGACGCGCTCGTCTTGGACATTCCGGATCCGTGGTCCGCGATTCCCGGCGCATGGGCCACGCTGCGCGCCTGCGGGCACCTCGCGTCCTTCTCGCCGAACATGGAGCAGGTCAAGGAGACCGTTGCGGAACTCCGCAGGCACGCGTTCCTCGACGTCCGCACGGTCGAGCTGATCGAACGGGAGATGGAGGTGCGGGACGTGGGCGTGCGGCCCTCCTTCGCCGCTCTGGGGCACACGGGCTATCTGACGTTCGCCCGCAAGGTCCTCGACACGTTCTAATACCCCGTCCGTACGTCGGAACGAGGGCCTATGGCCGCCGATCTTGCGTTCGCGGTTGCGACCTTCTCGGCAATCTTCGCCATCGTGAACCCCATGGGCGCCACGACGTTCTTCGTGGTCCTCGCCCAGGACTACCCACTGGACCTCAAGAAGCGCGTGATCCAGAAGGCCATCGTGGCTGCGACCGTGACCCTCGTCGCGTTCGCGTTCCTGGGGAACTACATCTTCTACTTCTTCGGGACCTCCCTTCCCGCGTTCGAAGTTGCCGGCGGCATCCTCCTGTTCCGCGTCGGCCTGTCCATGATGCAGGGGGAACGGCCGAGGACCCAGCTCACGCAACAGGATCGTGAGGAGGCCCTCCAACGGGAGATGGTCGGCGTGGTGCCCTTGGGGATCCCGATGCTCGCCGGCCCGGGTGCCATCACGACGGTGATCGTCCTCATGGGCAGCGCAGCGAATCCCCTCAATCTCGGGGAGGTCGCCATGATCATTGGGTCCATCCTGGTCACGCTCGCGATCGGGTGGGTCCTCCTGGACCGCGCGGACCGCATCTTCCATCGCCTCGGCCGCATGGGCGTCTACGCGTTCTCCCGGATCATGGGGATCCTGATCGCCGCGGTCGCGGTCCAGTTCGTGCTGTCCGGAGTCGTCAGCTTCCTCCACTTCGCGTTCCCGACGGTCTTCCCCGTGCCCGTCCCGGTCCTGTGACGCGGGGCCCGTGGCCTACTCCGCAAGCTGCGTCACGATGACGTCCTTGACGGCCTTCATCGTCTTGAAGGACAGGATGAGGCGGCCCTCCGCATCCGTCTTGAACAGCCGCGGCTCGACACCCTCCGCCGGGGTCACGAGCATGGAGACGATTTTCCCGCTCTTCGTGTCCATGATGAAGTCCGTGAGGATTCCGAGGATTTGCCCATCCTCAGTCATGACGGTCTTCCCCCGGAGCTCCGTCGCGAAAAGCTTCATGCGCCCCTCTCCCGGCACGCGTATCCTTGGGTCCTTATTTCTCCCTTTCTGACGGCCCACCGCCCGTGCATCGGGGAAGGGGCGGGGTCAGCGCTGCTGGATGTAGGCGCGGCGTCCGATGCGCGCGCTCAGGAGCTGCTGGATCTTCTCGGGGTGGGCGACGTGGTCGATGGACATCTTGTCGTCACCCGTGTCCACGAGCACGGTCCCGATGTGCAGGAGCCGCTGACCGAAGCTCTGGTTCAGATCCACCCGGTTCAGCATCGTGTACGGCATCATCTGCGTGTTGCGGTTCAGAATCCCGTCCCGCCGGATGATTTTGTTGTCCGTGATGATGTAGAACGTCGTGGCGCGCTTGAGCTCGGCACGGACGAGCGAGTAGAGGGCAAGGAGCAGGAGGAGCCCCGTGATGATCTCGCGCAGATCTACCGGGCCTAGCGCGGTGGCAGGGATCAGGTCGAAGTACCAGGGGTGGAGGTACACGAGGGGGGCGAGGACGATGGCGAGGAGGAAGAGGACGTAGTAGTGGAAGGCGATGTACCGCGTGGGCTTCGCCGTGAGGAGCGTCTGCTCTCCATCGTGGTCTTGCTGGACGGGAATCATGCCAGGTCTCCGAAGGCGATGCCCTCCTGCTCCGATAAAAGCGTTTCGTCGCGATTCCCCGTCGCGGCAACCACGCGGCCCTAGGAACCCGACCGCGGGAAAGGCCTAAGAGGGGACGACCCTTCCCCCGTCGGGGGTCGACGATGCGCGTGCGGATCGAGGTGCACCTAAAGAAGGGCGTCACGGACCCGGAGGGGGACAACGTTCTCAAGGCGCTCAATCTCCTCGGGTTCAAGGGGATTCGCGGCGTGCACAGCGCGAAGCTGTTTCTGATCGACCTGGACGCGAACGACACGCCCCATGCTCGCGCCTCGGCGGAGGAGATGTGCAAGCGGTTGCTCGCAAACCCCGTCGTGCACGGCTACACGATCACGGTCGAGGGAGGGGAGCCGGCCGCGAGCGGGGCAGCGACCCCGACGCCGTTGCGCAGGAACCGAGGCGCGCGGCCTCACGCGTAACCACGAATCCGTTCCTGTCGGAACGAGGGCTGCAAGTGATCCTGGGTCAACAGGGTGGCCTTCTTGGACTCCCGCTCCGCACTACGCACGAGGTCCCCCTGCGTGATGCGGTGCCGCCGGCCACGCTTGAGCGCGCTTCGCATCGCGCCGCGGACCACGTTCAGGATCGAGCCGCCGCTCAGCGGGTAGCGCTGCGCGAGGACTCCGAAGTCCACGTCCTTCGCGAGGGGCGCGTGGTTGGGCACGCACCTGCGGTAGAGCTCGCGTCGAAGGGTCGCGTCGGGGATGGGGAACTCGACCGCGATGTCGATCCGACGATCGAGAGCCTTGTCGAGCGCCCGAGGGAGGTTCGTCGCGAGGATGACGACGCCCGAGAAGTTCTCGATATGGCTCAGGAGCACGTTCACGTCCCGGTTCATCCAAGGGGCGGTCATGAAGCCCCGGCGGAAGAAGACCGCATCCGCCTCGTCGAAGAAGAGGACCGCGCCATCCTCCACGGCCTTCGAAAACACGCGTTCGATGTTCTTCTCCGTCTCGCCCACCCACATGTTCTCCATCTGGGCGTAGTTCACCTCGTGGAGCGGCCGGCCCAGCTCGTGGGCCAGAGCCTCCGCGGCCATGGTCTTCCCCGTGCCCGGCGGGCCCGCGAACAGGAGGGACAGTCCCTTCGTCTTCTTCACGACCCGGCGCAGACCCCAGCGGTTGTACATCAGGCTCTTGTGCCGCAACTCGGTCAGCGCGTCCTCGAGGCCCTCCCGGGTCGTGGGCGCGAGAACTAGGTCCGACCAGGCGAACCGAGGCTTGACCACGTGCGCGAGGTGGACGGGTTCGTGGATGTGGGGTTCCGGGAGCTCGGGTTCGTCTTCCTCGACGGGAAAGACCTCGATCCCCGCCTTCAGGAGCCTGAGGATGCGCCGCACGTCCTCCGCGGATACGTGGCGACAGGACCCGTCGACCTTGCCGCACTTCGGGCACTTCACGATCCACTGGTCGCGGTCTTCCTTACCCATCCGGTTCCCCTCGGAGGACCGGCGAGCCGGCCTCCGTTCGCGCACAGGCGCGCCGCGCTATTTAAACCATGACCGGAGGCCCGGCGAACCGGCCGTCTATGGGAGGACGGACCGCATCAGCCGCGTGTCGATCTGGGTGAGGTGACGCGCGGGGTCGGGCGTCAACGCCTTCCGCTCGGGGGAGGCGTAGTACGCCGCGTCGCGGGCCTCGAATCCTTCGGGCCCGTCGTAGGCGAGGATCCAGACAAACTCATTCCGTTCGGGCAGCGCCCACGCTCCTTCGACCTTGAACCCGAACTTCCGGCGCAGAGGGACCACGCCTGCCCTCCACTCGCGGACGAACGCCTCCAGCGCTCCGGCCTTCACCTTGTACATCCGGAGCTGGGAAACCATGCGCTTTCCCCCGTCCGAGATTGCGGCCGCGGCATCACCGCGGAAAGAATGGTGATTCGGGATGCGTACGCACTCCGTCGCTAAATTCGTTTGCCCGCGCGAGACGCGAATCCGACATGTCCCCTCGACCCGAAGACTAATGTACCGTGCTCCCTTGCCATTTCCCGGGGCGACACCGTGGCGGGGCGATTCCGTGGGCGGGACCTTCCGTTCCCGCTGCACGACGTGCTTCTTCGTGACGCATCGGGCGGGGAGCTCGCGAGGATCAGCGACAGCTTGGGGCTGGCCCTGAGCGTCTCCGAAATGCGGATGGTCCAGGAGTACTTCCGCAAGGAGGGCCGGGAGCCCACGGACGTGGAGCTCCAGGCTCTTGGGCAGGCGTGGTCCGAGCACTGCTGCTACAAGTCTTCCAAGGTCTTCCTCCGGGAATTCATCTTCCCCGTGCAGGCGCCCTACGTCCTGGACCGCGGCGACGCGGGCGTCGTCGAGTTCGACGCCGACCACGCGTACGCCCTCCGTATCGAGAGCCACAACCACCCGTCCGCGATCGAGCCGTACGGCGGGGCGAACACGGGCATCGGCGGCATCCTTCGGGACGTGCTCGCCATGGGGGCCCAGCCCATCGCGCTCGCCGATCCGCTGCACTTCGGGCCGCTCGACTACCCCATGGACAAGCTGCCGCCCGGGATCAAGCACCCGAAGTACCTGTTCGGCGGCGTCGTCGCGGGGATCCGGGACTACGGGAACCGCGTGGGCATTCCCACGGTCGCGGGATGCATTGCGTTCGACGAAGGCTACGTCGGGAACATCGTCGTGAACGTGGCGTGCGTGGGCTTCGGGAAGAAGTCCCAGATCGTGAAGAACCGGGTGAAGGCCCTCGAGGACGTGTTCGTCCTCTGCGGCGGGAAGACGGGGCGGGACGGCATCCACGGCGTGACCTTCGCGAGCATCGACCTCACGGAGAAGGCGGTCCACGAATGGGAGGGCGGCGCGGTCCAGCTCGGGGACCCCATCCTCAAGGAGCCCCTGATCCACGCGTGCGTGGAGGCAGCCCAGCGCGGTCTCCTGGACGGATTGAAGGATCTCGGCGGCGGCGGGCTGTCGTGCGTGGTTGGCGAGCTCGCCCTGGCGGGCGGCTTCGGCGCCGAGGTGGACCTGGAGAAGGTGCCGCTCAAGGAGGAGGCCCTCGCCCCCTGGGAGATCTGGGTCTCCGAGAGCCAGGAACGGATGATGCTCGCGGTCGCGCCCCGGAACGTGGACGCGGTCCTGCAAATCTTCGACCTGTACGACGTCCCCGCCACGGTCATCGGCCATGTGATCTCGCAGAAGCACACGATCGTGCGCTACCGCGGCCAGGTCGTCCTCGATCTCGACATCGAGTTTTACACGGGTGGGCCGGAATACCGGCGCCCGTTTGCGCCCCCCAGGGACCTGCCGCGGCAGAATGGCTCCCTGCCCCCTGAACCGCGCGACTACCGCGCGATGATCCTGAGACTCCTCGCCGACCCGAACGTCGCGTCGAAGGAGTACGTGATCCGCCAGTACGACCACGAGGTCCGCGCGTCGACCGTGCTGAAGCCCATGCAAGGGGTCATCGGACGGGCGAGCCACGGCGACGCGGCAGTGATTCGCCCGCTTCCCGACTCATGGCGCGCCCTGGCCATCGCGGTCTCCTCGACCCCGAACTACACGATCATCGATCCGTACCGCGGCGGTGCAACCGCGGTCGATGAGGTCTGCCGAAACCTCGTGGCGGTCGGTGCGCGCCCGCACTCGTTCACAAACTGCCTCAACTTCGGGAACCCGGAGAAGCCCGATCGCCTGTGGTTCTTCCGGGAGGCGGTCCGCGGGCTTGGCGAGACGGCGAAGGCCCTCGGGGTGCCGATCCCCTCGGGAAACGTCTCCCTGTACAACGAGTCCGCGCTGGGACCGTCTCCGCCCACGCCCGTGATCTTGGGCGTGGGGATGATACCCGACCTGCGCAAGTGCGTGACGTCGGACCTCAAGCGGTCGGGGGATGCCCTGTTCCTGGTCGGGCGTACGGAGAACGAGTTCGGCGGGTCCGAGTATTTCCGCCTCCGGCGACGGGCGGGCGGAATCGTGCCCGCCACGGATCCGCTGGGTCTGAAGGCCTCCATCGACCATCTCCTGGAGGCGATCGACGCGAGGACCGTGGCCGCGTGCCACGACCTGACCCACGGCGGGCTTGCGGTGGCCGCGGCGGAGATGTGCTTGGGCGGAGACCTGGGTTCCGACCTCGACACGGCGGCGATGGGTCCCGCGCGCTGGGACGTTCAGCTCTTCTCCGAGTCGAACGGTCGCTGGCTCGTCGAGGTGGCCCGCCGCCAGGAGGAGCAGTTCGAACATCTCCTGGAGGGGATTCCGCTCACCTACGTCGGCCGAACGGGCGGCGCCTCGCTGCGGGCTCGGAACGCGACGCGGCGCGTCTCGCTCCCGGTGACCACGATGCGCGAGGCTTGGTCCGAAGCCATCCCGAAGCAGGTGGTGGTCTCGTGAAGCGCGCCGCGATCCGCGTGGCCGTCGTGTTCATCGAGGGCACGAACTGCGAACAGGAGTCCGCGGAGTACTTCCGGATCCTGGGGGCTCAGGCGGAGAAGGTCCATCTCAAGCAGCTTACGGGCGATGTGCCCGCGGAGCTCCGACGCGACCTGGAGGACTACGACATCCTCATGATTCCGGGAGGGTTCGCTTCCGGAGACTACGTGCGCGCGGGCACGATCTTCGCGGCCCGCATGCGCTCCCGGCTCTCCAAAGAACTCGTGGAATTCGTGACGGCGGGCAAGCCCGTCTTCGGGGTCTGCAACGGATTCCAGGTCCTCGTGGAGGCGGGCATGCTCCCGGCGCTCGGCGGCGTCATGACTCCCGAGCCGGAGGCCGTCCTCGCGACGAACGACTCAAGCCACTACGAATGCCGTCCCAGCCTCCTGAAGCTCGAGAACGGAGGGTCGTGCGTCTTCACGCGCGGCCTGCGACACGGGCAGGTGGTCACCTTCATCAGCTCCCATGCGGAGGGCAAGTTCCTGCTGCCGCGGGAGCACGAGAAGAGACTCCTCCGCGAACTGATCGACAACGATCAGGTCGTGTTCCGGTTCGTGGACGACCGGGGACGGTACGCGGGCTATCCCTGGAACCCGAGCGGCACCACGTACAACATCGCGGCCCTCTGCAACCGCGATGGGAACGTCTTCGGTGTGCAGCCGCACCCGGAGCGCTGCTTCTTCCGGCACCTGCACCCAGACTGGACCCGGGACGGGCGTGGCGACCCCGTGTACGGGGACGGCAAGACGATCTTCGAGAGTGCGCTCCAGTACGTGGAGAAACGCTTCTGAGCACAGGCCCGGGCGACAAGGGCACAGGTATATTCGCGGGCACGTGCTTCACCCCCTGCGATGGAGGGCGGCGGCCCGCGGTCCGCCGTGGACCGGGGGTATCTCGCCGGGCTCGTTGCGGTTCTCAGTCTCGAAGCAGCGGGCGTGCTGGTCCAGATCGTCACGGGCAGACCCGTGCCGGAAATCACGCTTCCCGCGACCGTGTTCGCGGTCGCGTGCATGGTGCGCGACCGCGGCCCCCGCGGCGCGATGTCGTTCGGTGTGCTCGTGTTCGCAATCCCGTTCGGGTCCGAACTCCTCGGAGTCCTCACCGGGATTCCGTACGGACCGTACGCCTACGACGCCATGCCAGGCCCTTCTCTGTTCGGTATCGTGCCCGTATTCATCTACGTGGCGTGGCTCAACATCGCGTACCTCGCCGTGGCGACCACCACCCTGGCCGCGGGCCTTTCGCGGTTCGCCCTCGCCCTCGTGGATGGAGCGGTCGCGGTGGCCTGGGACGCCATGGTCGATCCTCTCGCCGTCCGCGCCGGCTACTGGACCTGGTCGCGCCCGGGCGGCCTGTACGGCGTCCCACTCACAAACTTCCTGGGCTGGTTTGCCGTGGTGACCGTGCTCTCCCTCGCTGTCCGGACGGCGTGGTCCCGAGACGCCCGGGCTCCCGCGCGCACCTCGCGGGTCCTCGCATTCATCGTCCCCGCCCTCCTGCTCGGCTCTGCGCTCTCCTTCGCCGCGTTGTCGTTCGACGCCGGCTTCCTGTGGTCAGGGCTGATCGGACTCGCCGTCCTCGTTCCCACCGTCGGCCTGGCCTGGAATCGGGTCGCGCGGATGCCTTCCGGACTCCGTGCACCGAGTCCCTGGGTCCGGACCGCGCCGCCCTCGCGGGTCGCTTCGCGAAGCGAGGAGCGGTCGTGACTCACTCGACCGCGGGCATGCCTTGCGGCAGGAGAGAATCAATCACGGGAGGTTGCGGCGTGCGAATGCGGCGCCGACTCGGACATGGCCCCGGCATCACAATTGGACGATGAGCTCGACGCTGTCGCCGTCCTTCAGGCCGAGGGAACCGCGGAGGTAGTGCTTCGAGATGACCTCGATCACCTCGGAGTAGTGGGAGCGGATGGGCAGGATGATCGCGCAGTCCAGGTGACCCAGGGTCGCCAGGAAGCACTTCGCGCCGCCGAACGTGCGCCCGGCAGACTCGAAGCCGCTGATCTCGATTCCCGAGCTGGCCCGGAGGACCTCGACCTTCGCGAGGTCCGTGCTCGGGACCTTCAGGTTCAGCGTGCCCTCGAACGGCTCGAACCAGAGCTTCTTGCGGAACTGCTCCTTGTAACCTTTTTGCCGCATGTAGAACGCGCCCTCCCCGAGGCCGCTCGAGACGACCCCGGAGATGGTCACGGTCTCCTTGATCTCGAAGATCCGCTGGTAGTCCGCGTACTCCTTGCGGAGCAGGTCCATCCCCTTCCCGGTGAGCCGGATGCGTTGGCGTCGGGTCGCCAGGTCCCGGGTCACGAGTCCTTCGCGGATCAGCTCCAGGATCCGCTGCGACGCGGACTGCTGGCTCACGCCGATTAGCTTCCCCAGCTCCCCGGAGGACAGGTTCACGTACTCCTTCGTGCCGCCGAGGAGCGCGATTCCCTTCAGGGTTTCCACGTGGTAGGGCTTCAACGGGCCGGACAGCGCCGCGGCCCGTTTATGCCTTTTCCCTGGAGGCGGAAGTCACAGCCCCTCGCCCACGAGATGGCTTCGCGACCGGAGGAACACGCGCGGCACGCCCTGCGCGCGGAGGCGGTCGAGGAGCGGCTGGTCGTTCGTGACGACGATCCCGTTCAGGGAGAGCGCGAGGTCGAGCAACGCGTCGTCCGCGGCACCGTGACCCTCGATGGATCGGTACCTCGTGGCGAGACGCTCGGCGGCCCGCGCGTCTCGGTCCCGGATGGCGAGCATTCGCAACTCCTCGAGGACGGGCGTGGGGACCGCGATGTCCACGTCGCCCAGCAGGCGGCGTAGCTCCGCCTCGAGGTTCAGCCGAAACTGGAACGGCATCAGGAGGGCATTCGCGTCGAGGAGGACGGTCCGGGGCACCGAAATCGTACATCCGTGCCTGGATATCAGGCCTTCGAAATGCGAATCTTGCCGAGGGGTTTAAGTATGGCACAGTACATAGTGACGCTATGTAGATAGCGGGGCAAGACCCCGCACACGGAGGAACCCCCATGCGAGGAATCGCAGCCACCCTAATTGCCCTGGCGGTGCTCGCCGTCCCGCTCGCGCTCGCGAGCACGGCCGCCGCCAGCTCGAACATGTCCGCCTCCGCGGCCCAGAACCTCACGCCGGTCTTCGTCGGCCCGACGCCGACGAACCGCTTCGGCGGCGGGGACTGGGTCGGCGTCACGGCGGGCAACACGCACTTCGGCGTCGTGTACGGAACGTCGACGAACCCGAACACCGTCGTGATCTTCGCGGAGTATCCGCGGATCCTCGGTGGCGCGGACGTCGTGAACCAACAGGGCCAGCAGGTCGCGGTCCGCGGGATCCCCGTGGACACGGTCCTCGCACAGAGCTTCGACCGGTTCATCGAGTTCCGCACGCTGAACGTCAGCGAGGGATTCGGCCTCTTCTCGGACAGCGGCCTGCCGCTGACCATCACCGTGAACCAGCCCGTCAAGGCCCTGAACCTCCGCACGGGCGCGTGGACGATGACGAGCGAGAGCTACGAGACGGTCGGGAGCACATTCTACGTGAACTTCACGATCGCGGCCACGGACCTCGCGTACACCTGGATCAACCCGCATATCCCGAACGCGAACGGAACGGGGGACCACATGCTGAACCGGGTCGCGTTCACCTTCCACCTGACCGTGGACACGGCGAACAAGACGGCGGACATCCCCTGGTACCGGGTCACCGTGACGGACACGACTCCCCGGGAGATCACGAACGTCACGTTCGTGGGCTACCACACCGTGTCCGGCCCGACCGTCCAGATGGGCGCGAAGTACGACCACAACATCACGGGCTGGGACTTCGCGAACTTGACGGACAAGCTCGCCCTGGAGACCCATCTCATCCTCGGCAACTTCTACCCGGATCGCACGGTGGACTTCGTCCACCTGGCGTACGCCCAGGAGCGGGCCGAGGACGGAACGAACTCTACGATCCTGGATAACGAGACCGCGGGCGACGCGCCCTCGGCACCCCACCTGTACACGTTCAGCAAGATCACGTTCGATGACCGCTGGACGCGGATCGGCGAGTTCCGCTGGACGTCCAACGTGACCGTGGACGGCAAGGCGGAGACCATGCTGTTCCAGGTCCAGGGCGGGAGCCGGATCGCGTACACGAACGGGGAGAGCGCGTTCTACGGCTTCACGGTCCACGGGGCGTTCATCTACCCTGCGGGCTACTCGATCGTGCACGATCCCGCGATGAGCGTGGAGTCGTTCACGCCGAACGTGACGTCGGGATTCAACCTCACCCCACTCGGCATCTTGCTGATACAGGTCGCGGTCGTAGGGGTCGCCATCATCCCCGCCCTGTATCTCCGGAGCAGGGCGCGGCGCCCGAAGAACTGAGCGCCGCCCCTTCCCCTCTTTTTTCCTTTCCCGCTCCCATGCTGCGAAACACGCCCGAGGCGACGGCGCTTGAGATGATTCCCCGTGGCCGCACCTTCCACGCCCCCGAATCATCGCCCCGAAAGCCGAAATACCGAGCCCCGGATACGAGGCCGGGCCCATGCCGGAAATCTCCCCCGAGTGGACCGCCGAGCTGAAGCGCGGGTCGATCCAGCTCTGCCTCCTCGCCCTCCTGGCGAAGGAGGAGAAGTACGGGTTCCAGATCCTCCACGAACTCCGCGACACCTCGAACGGGTTCTTCGACCTCAAGGAAGGGACCCTGTATCCGGCCCTCCGGCGGCTCGAGGAGCGGGGATTCGTGGAGAGCCACTGGAAGGAGCCGGGCCCGGGCGAGGGAGGGATGCCGCGGAAGTACTACCGCCTCACGTCGCGGGGGCGCACGGCGCTTTCCGAGGCCCTGGCGATCTGGCGGCAGATGACCGCGGGCGCGGAACGCATCCTGGAGGGGATAACGTGACGGAGGCGGACGACTTCCTCGCCGAAGTCCGGGCGGCCATGTTCGGCATGGAGGCGCGGATCCGCGACGACATCCTGAGGGAGCTGGCAAGCCACATCGCGGAGGCCACCGCGAGCCGCGGCGACGTCGGATCCGCCCTCGCCGAGTTCGGCCCGGCCCGACAGGTCGGGCGCGAGTATCGGCGCGTGTATGGGTTCGGGAAGGGCTTCGTCCTCCTCTTCGCCGCGGTCGCATTCCTCCTCGCGATTCCCAGCGCCCCCGTCCTGCAGGTCACCGAGGAGTTCCCCATCCCCAACGTCCTCGCCTTCCCCCTGATCTTCGTCCTCGTCGCGTGGGTCCTCTGGGTCAGCGTCGCGGCGGGCTCGCGCGCCGGCCTCCTCGCGGGCCTTGCGGGCTTCGGGGGTCGGATCGTGGTCGAGGTGTGGCTCGCCCTCACGCCCCCATTCCCGGTTCCGACGGCGAGCGGGCTCGCCTTGTTCCTCGCCTCGGGCCTACTTCTCTTGCTGGTAGGCTGGCTCCCGGGGACCGCCAAGAAGGCGTGGTCGGGACCGAGCGGGAATCTTTAGCCGCTCCGCCACGAAGCCACAATCCGCGCGTGGTCGAAGGCCATCGGCGGCAACCGCTCGGGGTCCAGGAGGGCCACGCCCTTCGCATCGCTGCCCGCGCGCAGCTCGCCGCCCGTCCGCTCGAGCGCGTACGCCGCGGTGACCGTGTGGCCCCGCGGGTCCCGGGCAGGATCCGAGAACACGCCGACGAGGTGGGACACGCGGGTCTCGAGACCCGTCTCCTCCCGGACCTCCCGGACCACGGCCTGCTCCGTGGTCTCGCCGAGCTCCAGGAAGCCGCCCGGAAGCGCGGGCATCCCCTGGAAGGGAGGGTTGCGGCGGAGGACCGCGGCCAGCTTCGCCTCCACGAGGAGGAGACCGTCCACGGTGACCCACGGGTGGACCTGAAGAGGACGGGGCACGGAATCACTCGAGGGAAGGCATCCGGATGCCGTGGTCCTTGGCGAACCGGACGGCGTCCTCGTAGCCGGCGTCCGCGTGGCGCACGACGCCCATGCCGGGGTCCGTGGTCAGCACGCGTTCAATCCGCCTCTCCGCCTCGGCCGTTCCGTCGCAGACCACGAGAGCACCGGCGTGGGTCGAGTAGCCGATCCCCACGCCGCCGCCGTTGTGTACGGCAATGAGGTCCGCGCCCGCGGCCGTGTTCACCAGCGCGTTCAGCAGGGGCCAGTCCGCGATCGCGTCCGAGCCGTCGCGCATGCCTTCCGTCTCGCGGTAGGGTGACGCCACGGATCCGGCGTCCAGGTGGTCCCGGGTGATCACGATGGGGCCGGAGAGCTCGTGGGCGCCGACCATCCGGTTGATCACGGTGCCGAATCGAGCGCGCTCCCCGTAGCCGAGCCAGCACACGCGGGCCGGGAGGCCCTCCCACGGCAGGAACCTTTCCGCGAGATCGATCCACCGCCTCAACGTCGCGTCCTTGGGGAACTCCCGAAGGACCACGCGGTCCGTCTTCAGGATGTCCTCGGGGTCGCCGCTCACGGCCACCCAGCGGAAGGGGCCGCGGCCCTCGCAGAACATGGGCCGGATGTACAGCGGGACGAAGCCTTTGAACTCGAACGCATTCTCGACGCCCGCCTCCTTGGCTTGGCCGCGGATGTTGTTTCCGTAGTCGAAGACCACGCTCCCGGTGTGGAGCAGGTCGAGCATGGCGCGGCAATGGATGGCGATGGACTCCCGCGACCGGCGGAGGTACGCATCCGGGTCCGTCTTGCGGAGGTCCGCAGCCTCCTTCACGGAGAGGCCGCTCGGAATGTAGCCGCCGAGCGGATCGTGGGCGGAGGTCTGGTCCGTGACCACGTCGGGGCGGACACCGCGTCGCACGAGCTCGGGATGGACATCCGCGCAGTTCGCGACCAAGCCGATGGACAGGGGCGTCTTCTCCGCGACCGCGTTCTTCGCGACCTCGAGGGCCTCGTCGAGGTCCCGCAGGAGGAGGTCGCAGTACTTGCTCTCGATCCGGCGTCGGATGCGTGCCTCGTCCACCTCGACGTCCAAGCACACGCCCTCGTTCATCTTGACCGCGAGGGGCTGCGCGCCCCCCATGCCGCCCATCCCGCCCGTGAGCACGAGGCGTCCCCGCAGCGAGCCCTTGAAGTTCTGGCGCGCGCACGCCGCGAAGGTTTCGTAGGTCCCTTGGACGATGCCTTGCGAGCCGATGTAGGACCACCCGCCCGCGGTCATCTGCCCGTACATCGTGAGCCCGAGCGCTTCGAGCTCGTGGAACGTCTCCCAGTTCGACCACTTCGGCACAAGGTGCGCGTTCGCGGTCAGGACCCGCGGGGAGTCCCGCGTCGTCCGGAAGATGGCCACGGGCTTCCCGCTCTGGACGAGGAGGGTCTCGTCATCCCCGAGGCCTTTCAACGCATCCACGATACGGCGGAAGGCCTCCCAGTTCCTCGCGGCCTTCCCGGTGCCCCCGTAGATGATCAGGTCGTCCGGCTTCTCGGCGTTCTCGAGGTTGTTCTCGAGCATCCGGAGGATGGCTTCCTGCCGCCAGCCCTTGCACCGGAGCTTCGGCCCCCGTGCCGCCTTGACTCGCTCCACGGAGGGCACGGTACGACCTCAGGTTCCTAAATGCTTTCGGCGGTAGCTCCGCCCGTCAAACTCCGCGGCACCGGGCGGTGGCCGCCCACATGGTCCGCGTCCACATGCATGCAGAGGTCCGCTTAGAGGCGGGCCATCGCCTTCGACAGCGCTTCGTGACTCGCGGCTTCCCCAGCGGCGAGGAGGGCTTCCGCTCGCTCCTGCGCCTGCGACCGGAACGCCTCGTCCTTGATCGAGGCGAGGTTCACGCGCACATTCAGGCCCGCCCCTCGCAGCGCGGCCTCGGCCAGGAGGACCGCGACTGCCGCATCCGTCGTCGCCCCTCGATGGCCCGTGTCAAGGGCCTGAGCCGCGAGCCCGAGAACGTCGGAGCACGCCGCCATGGTCTCCAGGGGCACGCGGGTAGCCTCCTGGTAGGCCGCCTGCATCGCCTTGACGCGAGCCGCCCGTTCCGCATCGTTTCCGCGGGGCAGCTTCATCGCCGCGACCACGGCGCCGTACGCGTGCGAGTCGTCCTCCACGAGCTCGAGCAGGCGCTCCTGCAGCCGAGCCGCCTCGGTGCCGATTCGCACGAGGTCGCCCTGCACGGGCTCGTAGCCCTTCTTGTCCCGCGCCAAGCCGACGACCATCCTCGTGAGCGCCGCACCCAGGGCGCCCGCCAGGGCGGAGACGCTGCCGCCTCCGGTGGTCGGCGTGGGCGCCGCAACGGCGTCCAGGAACTCGCCCAGCCGCTCCTCCTTCACTCCCATAGGCGGGTCTCCAGAATCTGGCTCCGATGGAAGTTCGCGAGCTTGAAGTGTGCGGTGGCTCCTTCGAGCAACGGCTCGAGAGGGACCAGACCGACGACCTCGCTCTCCGCGATCGCGACGCCCTCCGCGGCCGCGAGGCGTGCGATCTCCTCGAACGCTCGGAGGGGCGACGTCTTGTGGACGTCGATCAGGTTCATCGAGACCTGGACGAGGCCGCGGTCCGCGAGCTCGAAGCCCTTGGCCCGCACCGCTGGGAGGCCGCCGTCGCTCTCCCGAATCGCCTTCGCGATTCGCTTCGCGACCCGCACGTCCTTGGTCGCTAGGTTGACATTCCAGGCAACCAGGAGGGGACGTGCGCCCACCACCGTCGCGCCCGCGGTGGGATGCATCTTGGGCGGCCCGAAATCCGGGCGACGGTCCGGGTTCGTCTCGATCTCCGCCTTGAGCCCCTCGTACTCGCCGCGGCGCACGGAGGGCAGGTCCTTGCGGTCCGGCCGGGTTGCGGCGGCTTCGTACAGGTAGACGGGCACCCCGAGCTCGGCCGCAATGCGGCGGCCCACGGTGCGGGCGAGTTGCACGCAGTCCTCCATGGTCACACCGGCCACGGGCACGAACGGCAACACGTCGAGCGCGCCAATCCGGGGATGCTCGCCGTGGTGGAGGTTCATGTCAATGAGCTCCACTGCCTTCCGGGCCCCGGCGAACGCTCCCCGCGCCGCGCCGTCGCGGTTGCCGATGAAGGTGATCACGCAGCGATTGTGGTTCGCATCCATCTCCTGGTCCAAGATCCGCACGCCGGATTCCGCGGCGATCGCGGCCGCAATCGCGTCGACGACCTCCTTCCGCCGGCCCTCGGAGAAGTTCGGCACGCATTCCACGATCTCGGCCATCGGGTCTCCCAGGGAAGGCGCCGATGGCGGGGAACCCTTAAAGCTTTTCTCGGAGGCAGGGAACCCGGTGAGACTCGAGGGAATCGCAGGGCCTGCGTCCTTCCGACGGTGGGTATAAGTAACGGCGAGAAGCTCGCTCGCGCGGTGACCACCGCGGACCGCCGACGTCACGTCGAGCGAGGGACGCTCGAGCTGGTTCCGCTCCTCGTCTTTGTGATCCTGATGGCGGCTCCCTTCGCCATGGTCCTCGTGGCTCGGGGTGCGGTCCCGCTCCCGATGACCGCGGAGGGAAACGCGTACGACCGGTCGGGCTCGCCGCTCCCCGTGGGCACTCCGGTCCGCACGTTCATCGACGGCGTGGAGTACTCGAACCTCTCCGCGGTCCAGAACGCCGCGGGCGCGTACTCGGTGCTTACCGGGGGAAACTGGGTCATCAATGCGACGACCCCCGAGCCCTCGCCCACGAAGCACGGCGCGAACGCGGGCGAGACGGTCCTGTACGCGGCCTCCGACTTCGCCACGTCCTCGGACGTGTTCCAGGAGACGCTCTCGTGGCGTTCCAACAACCTCACGAGGATCAATCTGCACCTGGGGTCCGCGCCGACCACCCCCCAGCCGTTTAAGATGCAAGGCATCGTGAGCCAGCCCGCGAAAGGGGGTCCGCCCTTCGTCCTCGTGTGCAACCCCACGGGGTCCCCGGCGTCCCTCGCCGACTACTACCTGCAACGAGATGCCCCCGGCACCTACTTCGGCGGCAACTTCAGCCTGGCCGGAGCGCTGCCTGCGGACAGCATCATCCGGGTGAACCTCACGGACGCCTTCGGTCTCGTGCCGACGGGGGATGCCCTCAAGCTGCTCTATCGCAACCCCGGAGGTGCGGGCGCATCGGCCGGGGGCCAGGACATCGTCGTGAACCGCGTCGAGTTCAACGCGACATCGGGCGGGACGTTGGACTGGCAGCCCGGGGCCACGATCCTCGGCAGCGCGCCCGCCCCTGGGCCAGGCCAGATTCTGGAGCGGTCGCCCTCCTGTGCGGACACCCGCTCCCCTTCGGACTTCCACCTTGCCACGGAGCCGGGCATCCCGTCCGTTTCGTCGGTCGCCGTGACGATCACCGCCCCGACCACGGGCCAGAACCTGCCCGGCGGCCAGGTGTACACCCTGCAGTGGACGGTGACGGACGACGTCTTCGCCACGAAGTACGTCAAGGTCTGGGTCAACCTCACCGTGAACGGCAACACGACGCACCTGCTCGGCGGCGCCGCCGGCGCGAGCTCCGTGACATGGAATGTGCCCGACGTGAGCGCCTCGGGAGCGACCCTCGTGGTCGCGGTCGCCGACCCCTTCGGCGCGCAGGCCAACACGACCGCCACGTTCGATGTGATGCCCGCGACGCCCTACTCGGCGTACATCGCGATCCTGATCGTCGTGGTCATCGCCGTGTTCCTCCTCTGGGCCTACCGCCACGCGCGGCGGGAAGCGGAGCGAGAGCAACGGCCCGCTGCTCCCCAACCCCCGCCCGCGGCGCCGGTCTCGACGCCGTCCCAACCGGCAGTCCCTGCAGGTCCACCTCCGAGTGGGAAGAAGGAGTGTCCCCAGTGCCACACCCTGGTCGGGGAAGCCGATGAGACGTGCTTCTACTGCGGTCACGCACTCGCCCGGCCTCCCTGAAGCCCGCTCGCGCCCGCCCGCCACCGCAAGGATATTGTACGGGCCTTTCCTTGGCCGTCCGTCCCATGCGGAAAGAAGAGGAATTCTCCGAGTGGTACAACGAGATCATCGAGAAAGCGGAGCTCAGTGACAAGCGCTACCCGGTCAAGGGCATGAACGTGTGGCGGCCGTACGGCTGGGCAGTCATGAAGCTCATCGACCACGCCATCCGCGAGGAGTTCGACGCAACGGGACACGGCGAGGTAAACTTTCCCGTCCTGATCCCCGAGACGGAGTTCCAGAAGGAGGCGGAGCACGTCAAGGGGTTCGAAGGCGAAGTCTTCTGGGTCACGCACGGCGGCCTCAACGAGCTCGACGTGCGCCTTGTCCTCCGCCCCACGTCGGAGACCGCAATGTACCCCATGTTCAAGATCTGGATCCGCAGCCACGCGGATCTCCCGCTCAAGGTGTACCAAATCGTCCCCGTGTTCCGATACGAGACCAAGATGACGCGATCGTTCATGCGCGTGCGCGAGATCCACTTCTTCGAGTCCCACACGGCCCACGCGACGTTCGAGGATGCGGAGCAGCAGATCCGCGAGGACCTCCAGATTAACGAACGCCTCATGCGCCTTGTGGCCTTGCCCTACCTGGTCTCCCAGCGGCCCGACTGGGACAAGTTCCCGGGCGCCCACTACAGCCTCGGGGCCGACACGTTAATGCCGTCCGGGAGAGCGCTCCAGGTGGCCACGTTCCACCAGTATCGGGACAACTTCGCGAAGGTTTACGACGTCACGTTCGAGACCGAGACGGGCGAGCACAAGTTCGTCCATCAGACCACGGACGGGATGAGCGAGCGAATCTTGGGAGCCATCCTGTCCATCCACGGCGACGAGAAGGGCATCGTGTTCCCGCCCGCGGTGGCGCCTGTGCAGGCCGTCATCGTACCCATCCTCGAGAAGGGCCGCCAAGAGGAGATTCTCCAGGAAGCCCAGCGGCTCCATCTCGATCTCCGGGAGCGCATGCGCGTGAAGCTCGACGATCGGGACGTGCGCCCCGGGGACAAGTTCTACTATTGGGAGGCGCGAGGCGTCCCCGTCCGGGTCGAAATCGGCCCGCGCGACATGGCGAAGCATGCGGTCACCGTCGTGCGCCGGGACAACGGTCAGAAGCGCGAGCTACCCCGGGACGGCCTCCCGGATCGCCTGCGGTCCGTCCTGGAGCTCATGCAGGTGGACATGTGGAACCGCGCGGAGAAGGTCCTCCAAGACAACACGTTCACAATCACGAAGCTCGAGGAGGCGAAGGACGGCTTCAACCGGATGGGCTGGTGCCGGGACGAGGCGTGCGGCAAGGCCATCTCCGAGCGCACCGGGATGAACGTCCTCGGAACGCCGTTCTACCCGGAGGAGTTCGAGGGCACGTGCGTCGTCTGCGGCAAGCCGACCAAGCAGGTCGTGTACGCGGCGAAGGTGTACTGACGGGGGCGCCCAGGCTAGCTCTTGTACAGGAGCATGCCGACGATCCCGAACCCCAGGAGGATCACGGTAACCGCGTACGCCCCGATCCAGTCCGCGGCCAGGAGGTTCCACGCTCCGTACGTGAAGCCCCAGATGAGGTAGAAGATGATCCCCGCCATGAAGAGGGCGAGGTAGAAGAAGAACGCGACCCGGCGGGGGAATTGGACCTCGACCACGAGAGCGTGCCAAAGGGAGGGCGGGTAAAAACCTTTGCGGTGACGCGGCACCGCGACTGGGCTCAGTGGTTCGCCTTCGGCGGCTCCGCCCCGGCTTCCCGGGCGGCGGGCCGTCGGTGGCGCCTCGGCCGCAGGCGGGCGAGCCGCCCGCGCTGGCGGGCCCACCACGTCTCCACACGCGGGTAGGTGCCCGGGTTCTCCTCGACCCAATACAGGAACGCAAGGATCACGAAGAAGATCGCCAGCCCGATCAACGCGTAGAAGGGCCAGCGCGGGATCGGCTGCTTCACGCCGAACGAAGAGTCGGGCAGGATGCCCTGGACACCGAGCTTCGTGAGGTTCAGGTTCCCGCGGCACGACGGCGGGTTGCAAGGGACCGTGTACGTGGTGTTGGTCGCCGCCGCCCAGGCCGCGGCGCTGAAGTAGCCGCGGGAGGCCATCGTGAAGTGGGTCAGGGAGCCGCTCACGTTCCCGTCGAAGTCGAGCCACATCCGGAGCACGTAGCTCGCCTGGTTGAACACGGAGCCCGAGGGCATGAGGTTCGAGTCCGCGGAGGTCACGACCGTGAACGAGAGGTTCGTCACGCTGCCGGGCGCGACGGAGGTGGCGTTCCACCACCACTCCCGCCCGTGCGTGCTCTCAACGTACGGGTAGGGATAGGTCCAGCTCGCGTCCACGGGGACGGTCGAGTCGATGGTTTGGTACTCGTACATGCTGACGTTCAGGTGGACGTCGTACAGCGTCATGCCGGCGGGGTAGGTCGAATTGAACTGGAAGGCGAAATCGCCGCTTTGGCCAGGCTCGAGTTGCGGTGTCGAGAGGATGTTGATGAGCTTGTTCACGTATCCGACGGCGCCGAAGTCCGGCGCGGCACGGGCGGGCGAGGCGACGAGCACCGCGACGAGGAACAGGGCGACGAGCAGGGCGGGCGCCCGCATGATGCGGCGCGAAGCGGAAGCGTCCTCATATAGGTATCGCGGCGAGCGCCCAAGGGAAAGGGAGATGAGCCGTGCTCCCTTTCGTTTGTGGGATGCGAGTCGTCGTGGTGCCTGCGGCCGAGGCGGAGGACGTCCGTCGGGAGCTGCATGCACGGGGCCTCGTGAATCGCGCCGCGCGCATCACAAAGCGTGGGGCTGACGTCCTCATCCCCGTGGTCGAGCTGCCTCCCTTGGACCTCGCGCGACGCGGACCCCGTGTGGAGGACGTCGGAGAGCTGAGCCCTCGGCCCCGCCCACCCAACCCTCGCCTCGAGTTGGAACAGCGCCTCCAGCGGTACGGCGTGCCCCCCGGAGTCGCGCCGACGAAGTGGGCACGTTTCGAGGATGTCATCGTCGTGAGGCTATCCGAGGAGGCCCGCCGGTACGGTGCGGCAATCGGGACGGCCTTTGCGGAAACCCTGGATGCCCGTTGCGTCGTCGAAGACGTCTCCGGCATCCATGGGGTCCTGCGCACGCCCGAAGTCCGGATCCTCTGGGGGCGAGGCATGGAGGTCGTCCACGTCGAGGACGGGGTACGCTTCATGTTCGACGTGGCGACGATCATGTTCTCGTCCGGCAACCTGCCCGAGCGGACGTCGATCGCCGCGAAGGTCCGGGACGGAGACGTGGTCGTGGACCTGTTCGCGGGGATTGGTTACTTCACGCTCCCGATCGCCGTCCATGCGAACGCCTCTCGGATCTACGCCTGTGAGTTGAATCCGGTCGCATACCACTACCTCGTGGAGAGCCTCCGGCTCAACCGAGCCTCAAACGTGATGCCTCTGTTCGGCGACTGCCGCGAGACCGCGCCACGCGGAGTTGCCGACGTCGTGCTCCTGGGGCACTTCTCCGCCGCCGACTACCTGGACGTCGCGTTCCGCGCACTCCGCGGCGCTGGGCTCGTCGTGTACCACGAACTCTGTCCCAGGGAACACTTCCCCCAGTCTCCCATTGCGCACCTGACGGAGGGTGCCCGCGCGCACTGGTACGATGTGGAATCCGTGCAGTCGCGAATCGTCAAGTCCTACGCGCCGGGCATTGTGCACGCCGTCCTCGAGGCGCGCGTGCAACGGCGACCCAAGGCGCCCGCCTCACCGTGATGCGCGCCGTCCGCGATCGCGACTACGTACTCTACATGCGGCATCTCTTTAGGGACGCTCCGAGAGGGTGCGGCTGGAGATCGATCCCATGGCCACGCTGCAAGGCACGAAGACCCTCGAGAACCTGAAGACCGCGTTCGCAGGTGAGGCCCAGGCGAACCGCCGGTACCTCTACTTCTCCCGGAAGGCGGACGAGGAGGGGTACCCCGAGGTCGCGGCCCTGTTCAAGGGGATCGCCGAGGGCGAGACCGCGCACGCCTTCCACCACTTCGACTCCATGAAGGAGATCGGCGACCCCGTGACGGGCGCGAAGGTGACCAACGTGAAGGACATGCTGAACTCGTCCGTCCAGGGCGAGACCTACGAGTACACGACCATGTACCCCACGTTCGCGAAGGTTGCCCGGGAGGAAGGCTTCGAGGAGCTCGCGAAGTACTTCGACATCCTGACCAAGGCGGAACACGCCCACGCCAACAAGTTCGGCGAGGCCCTCCAGGCGCTCAAGTGAGACCGGGATGTCCTCCTTCGACCGGCGCGCAACAAAGGGGTTATAGGACCGGTGCATAGCCTCCACGCGTGAGTCCCATGTTCTGTCCTCAATGCGGTGCCACGCTCCCCGAGGGGGCCACGTACTGCACACAGTGCGCCGCCGTGGTCAACCCCGTGGACCATGTGGTGAAGACCCTCGGCCGCGTGACCAAAGACCTCGCCAGCACGACGAGCCAAGCCCTCGACCGCGCCGCGAAGGCGATCCAGCCCACCGTGGACAAGACCGTGAAGACGATCCGTCCCGCGGTGGAGGAGACCGCCCGCGCCCTGAAACCCGTGGCCGACGATCTGGGCCGCGCGGGGAGGGACTTCGCCCGGTCCGTGAAGCCCGCGGCGGACAAGGCGGTCCAAGTGACCAAGGAAGCCGCCGACAGGGCCGCGAGCGCGGTCACGCCCGCCGTCGAGAAGTTGGCGGGAGCCACAGAGCGGGCCGCCAAGAACCTCAAGGAGAAGGCCGCGCGTCGGCGTTCCCGCTGAAAGCTTTATCCTGCGCGCCCCGGTTCCGTGCCGCCATGGCGGTCGAGGATCGGCTCGAGCTCGTCCTACGCGGGACCGAGGAAGTCGTGACCCGCGAGGAGCTGCGCTCCCTCCTGGACCGCGGCGGGGCCCCCCGCGCCTACGTCGGGCTCGAGCCGTCCGGCCTCATGCACGTCGGCACGGGATTCATCGTGGGCCAGAAGATCGCGGATCTAGTCCGGGCCGGCTTCCACGCAATCATCTTCCTCGCGGACTGGCACGCGTACATCAACGACAAGCTCGGTGGCAGCCTCGAGGCCATCCGCGTCTGCGCGGAGTACTTCCGAGACGGGTTCCGGGCCCTCGGTGTCCCGGACGCGGTCGAGTTCCTCTACGCGAACGAATTCGTGACCCACCCCGAGTACTGGCAGAAGGTCATCTCTGTCTCCAAGGCCTCGACCGTCGCGCGCATCCGGCGCGCGCTCACGGTCATGGGCCGCAGGGAGGAGGAGGCCGACCTCGACGCGTCCAAGCTCATCTACCCCGCCATGCAGGTCGCGGACATCGCTTGGATGGACCTCGACCTGGCGTACGGCGGGATGGATCAGCGGCACGCCCACATGCTCTACCGGGACGTCGCGCCGAGGCTGGGCTGGAAGCAGGTCGTCGCGCTGCACACGCCCCTCCTCCCGGGCCTCGAGGGCGGCGGACGGATGGACCCGGTCGCGGGGAAGATGTCCAAGTCGAAGCCCGACGCGTCCATCCTGATCAACGACCCGCCGTCCGAGGTGGAGCGGAAGATCGGGAAGGCGTTCTGTCCGCCCAAGGAGGCCGAGGACAATCCCGTCCTGGGGATTGCGAAGCTCATCCTGTTTCCCCGCCGCGGCTCCTTGACCACTGCGCGCGAGGCCAAGTTCGGAGGCGACGTCACGTTCCGGTCGTACGCGGAGCTTGCGGGCGCGTATGCAAAGGGCGACCTGCACCCCAAAGACTTGAAGGGCGGTGTGGCCGCAGCCCTGAACGCGGAGCTCGCACCCATCCACCGATACTTCGACGCCCACCCGAAGAACCTCGAGGCGATGAAGGCCCTCGTCGCGAAGCGGTGAGCAATGAAGGTGAACACGCAGGCCGCGTTCATCGCGGCCGCCGCGGCAGTCCTTCTCCTGGTCGTCGGGTACTCCGGGGTCGCGGGGGTGGACCATTTCTTCGAGTTGCTGGTGAGCTGGGTCGGTCCGCAGCCCGCCCTCCTCCTTCTGTCCCGGGTTTTCGGCGGAATCGCCGCACTCGGCGGTGTCGCGGTCCTGATCGGTGCGTACTTCCTCGCGACCGACCGCGTTCGGACCGCTCGGACTCTGATCGTCCTGGGGTCGGGAGCCGGATTGATCACCCTGCTCCTGTTCCTGGCGCGGAACCTGATCCGGGAGGATTTCTCGTACCTGTCCGCGGTCCTCCCCGCGATCGTAGGCGTCGCGCTCGGCATCCTGGCTCAGTGGTGGGCGGAGCCCGCACCCCTCCTGCCGTAGCCCGTCACCGGGGGGCGCGATCCGGGGACGGTAGATTCGGTCGCGGCACGGCCCTGCGGCGGAAGGCGATCAGGTAGGCCGCGGTCACCAGGGACACGACGGCGGCG